>CAYGTG010000322.1:0-7993 GCA_964352485.1 uncultured Nannocystaceae bacterium
CATGTTGGTGAGCGAGCCGGGAAGCTCGTCGATGTCGACGCCGTTCCACTCGAAGCCTGGGATGCCCTGCGATTGGGCACCCATCCCGCGCATGTGCACGCGGTCGCGACATCGCCACAGGCGGGCTGGCGCCATGCCGGCGGCTTGCCCAAAGTTCTTCGGCGGGTTCAAGCCCGTCGGCAGCTCGATCCGGTCGACACCGCAGCTCCACAGCAGCCAACACAACGCATGCCACTCGGCGCGGGCTGACCGAAGCAGGTCGGGAATCGCATCCCCAAGCTCGAGCGTCTCATCGATGTCGATGACATACGGCTCGTCAGGGTCATCGGGATCCGGAATCTCGAATTGATCCGTCCCAAGCGACACCGGGCCACTGGAGAGCAGCACCGAGACATCCGGCAGCAACCACGGTGTCTGTTCCGTGATGCCGTCGTGCTCGAGCATCGCGGTGCGAATCTGCTGCACGCGCGTGGCGTACTTCTCGACCAACGCCACGATGGCTGGAAGCGGCTGGCTCGGCGCATCCGGAAGACCGTCGTAGTGGGTCTGCGGCTCTTCGCGGTTGGGCCAGAAGTCGAACACGGGAAACAACACCTTGGCGTACAGCTTCAAGAATCCACGCTGGCCCTCGTCAGGGAGCCGCGCAGCATCGGCATGCGCGGCCTCGGCACGGCCAAGGCTCATGTGCACCAGGCCCCGGGTGAACGCATAGTCGGCGCGGTCGGGCGCCAACAACATGGCGGCGTCAATGAACTCGAGCGCCGCGTGGGACCGCTCGTGCTGGTCCAGCTGGATCGCCATGGCCCGAAGGCACTCCGACACGTCGGCCCCGGCCGCGAGGGCATCGATCACGTCACCGACCGACTCGGCCCCGTCGGCCCGCTCGAGCGCGACGTCCGATGTCCACGGGGTGGGTCGTGCCGCGATCGCCGCTCGCAGCTGAGTCACATCTGCAGCTGTCCCTGCCGCGCGCCCCAGCGTTGCGAGCCACAGCCCCAGATTCCGCTGCACGCCGTACTTGCCGGCCAGATCGAGCCACGCTTCCGCCGGCCGCGACGCATCATCGAGAAAGACCAGCTCTTCTTCCGCGTCGACCGGCTCGCCGTAGTCGAACACCCCAACAATCTGCTCGCCGGCATCGAGAAACTCCCACGGTCCAACCCGAACGTCTTCGTGATATCGACCGCGAGCTGCGACGGCATTCGGCAGTCGGAGCGTCTCGGGCTCCACCCGCTCCCACGCCGGGCCGTGCAGAGCGTCGGCCTCATAGACACACCGCAGCAGCAACAGCCCCTCGCGATCCCATTGCTGCCACGCACCGATCTTCTCGGCGTCCCCGTTCGCCCGTCCGTCCTTCCACCGCTCATCTCGCTCGTCCCACCACGCGTTCTTTGAAAGCGACGCCGGGCGATCGGGGAACGGTGTCCCGTCTGCGCTCAAGCGCCGACCGTCGCCGTCGAAATGGCGCACGGCGGTGACATCCCCCATGTCGTAGTCCATCTCCGAACGCATCACGTGCTCGGGAACGCCCGGCGGTCGCGTGTTCTCGGTCGTCGGTCCCTCGATCGAGAACCATGAGCGCGTGCCGTGCAGGTCCCCGCGAACGAAGGAACAGGTCTGTGACACCTCGCCGCTCTCGTGAAAGCGCTTGCTGTTCCCGTGCGCCTGACCGTGCTCGTGGTCGCACCGGCAGCACAGGGTCCCGTCCGGACGCCAGTACGACACCTCGCCGTGAAGCTGGTCGTCGTCGTCCTTCGGGCCGAGCACCCACTCTTGATCGCTGGAGTCCCACCATGCGTCGGCGGGCACAGATTCGGGTCGGACAGGCGTTTCGCTCATGCACACCAGCTTAAGCGAGGATCGTGCCAATCGGAGAGGTTGGAGTTCTCAGGCCTCTGAACCTTTGAGTGTTGCTCAAAATGGGCAACGCTTGCACAACTCGGAGTTCGGTTCGCGCGAGACGGCTCAGCGCTCCCAGTGGTTTTCCCCCGCCCGCACTTCGAGGGTCGCCGCTAGCTCTTCAACATCCGTGCGCTCGAGGATGTCCAAGGTCCACACCTCGGCTTGGATCCTCTGCGCGTCGATGTCCACCACGCCGTAGCCGTGCCGCGTCGTGTCGAGAAAGCGGTAGTGCGGGTTGGTCGTCGAGGAGTCCTTCTCGATCGCCGCCGGCAGGCCTGGCTGCGCCGGAAAGAACTCGTCGACGTTTCCGCGACTCATGCTCGGGGGTTGGAACTCCACCGCGATCGCACCCTCGCCGGTCCTTGGATCGTAGGCCTTGGGATCGTCGGGCGAGGCGACGAGGTCGGTGACGGCCGTGATGTGTGCGTCGCCGCTGAGGAACATCGCGTTGTTCACTCCGTCTGCGGCCAGACGGTCAAACATCCGGGCTCGCGCATCCGGGAATCCATTCCAGGTGCTCCCCCCGAGCACGACAAGCAAGCCGTTGATCACCGCAACGGGTTTCTGGTTTCCCACCAGCTTCCACGTCGCGGTCGAGCCCGCCATCGTCTCGTGAAACCACGCCTCCTGGGCGTCTCCGAGGATCGTCTTGTCCGGCGAGTCCGGGTCGTCCGCGTCGTCGCGAAACAACAGCACGTCGAGCACGACAACATCGAGCAGGTCGCCGAATGCAAGGCGACGGAAGAGGATCTGTGGGTCCTGTGGTTCCTGTGGGGGTGAGATGGGGTTCCACTCGCGGAACGCCTGCACACCTCCGCCTGCGATGGGCGCTCCGCCATTCACGTCGTGGTTGTCCCAGAGCATCACCCACGGATGGGCGGCTCTGGCAGCCCGGAGGTCCGGGTCTCCCAAGTGATACGCGTGCAGTGCCCGCCAGGCCTCGAGCGTCTCGGGATCCGCTGGGATCGGGTCGGGGATTCGCACAAGCTCGTCCTCATCTGGAAAGTCGTAGGTGTAGTCGCCCACGTGAATCAATCCATCGAGGTCCAGCCGGCGAGCGATCGCGCGGTAGCCATTGAAGTAGCCGGAGAAGATGCTGGTGCAGCTCGTGACCGCAAACCGAAGTCGCTGCGCCTCATCGGCCGGCGCGGTTCGGGTGCGGCCGGTCACCGATGCCGAGCTTGCGGACGGAGGCCCGCTCGAGAAACGGTAGTAGTAGGTCGTCATCGGCTGCAGGCCGTCCACCCTCACGTTCACGGTGAAGTCGCTCTCCGCCACCGGATCGAACACCCCAGAAGCCACCACATCGTCGAAGCCGCGATCGGTCGCCACCTCCCATGGCACCGTTGACACCTGCTGCGGGTCGACCCGAGTCCACAGCCACACGCTCTGCGGTCCTGGGTCTCCCGACGCCACTCCGAAGGGGAACGGGCCACACCCAGGCACCATCCCGTCCGCCAGTCCCGCAGGCGCCGGGGCACCGGTCACCGTCAGCGTCGCTGCCCAGCCGCTGCTGTGCACTAGCGAGACCGGTGTATCCACGACGACCGCGGGTACCCGGTACACCCAGCCTCCTTCCACGAAGCGTGGCACGTCGAACCCGAGCGGACCCTCCACCGTCCAGCTGCCGCCGGCCGGTCCCCCAAGGGAGATCTCTGAGCAAACGGCGACACTCCCCAAGTCCTGGGTGTCCAGACCGGTGGAAGTACTGCTGGCGACCGAAGTCGAGCTCACCGCCGTGCTTGTTTCGCCGCTGGAACCAGTCCCCGGGCCACCGGTCACCGACGATGAGCCTGCGCTCGACCCCACAGAACCCGAGCCTCCGCAGGCACCCAACAGCACCGCCATTGCCCAAGGACCTCGCACGCCAAACACATCAACAGGCTACCCGAGATCCATCGATTGGGGACAACGGCCCCTTCGTGGCCAGCTTGGTACGCTCCGGCTCATGCGCCGTGCCCTTCTCTTCGCAAGCGTCCTGTTCGCAGCCTGTGACCCCGTTCCGGTGAGCGACGCCAAGATCGAGTTCAAGACGATCGAGGACAGCATCCCGGTGACCGATACAGGCGTGAAGTACCAGATCACCGTCAAGGGAACGAAGGGCCCGGTCATCACCGCGATTACCTCAAAGCTGACCGCCGTCTACACCGTCGAGGGCACCGAGAAGTCCGACCTGCTCGCAACCGAGACCGACGACGGCAGCAGCTGGAGCGCCGAAGACAACCCATTCCCCGGTGCCGTCGGTAGCGACTGGGAGGGATGCGGCGGGATGGTGTTCATGGACGACGACAAGAGCGCCGAGCTGCAAAAGCTCTACGCCGACCGCGAGACCAACAAGCTCAAGCTCATGCTCGGCGTCGAGCTCAAGTCGACCGGCGGAAAGATCGCGCCGGTCAGCCACGAGATCAAACTCCTGCCTCCGAACAAGTAGACGCTCAATCGAAACACACCGGCGAGTCCGGCCCAATGTGCGGGCAGTGCACCTCGGGCTGAAGCGACGCCAAGGTGAGGTGTCGCAGCCGACATGCAAAGGTGTCGCCGTCGGGGGTCTCGGCCGAGTACAGCGGCTCGGGCTCGAAGCCCTCGCACGCCTCGATGCACGCCTCGGTGCCGGAGTAGACCGAGAGGTCCCCCTCGCACAGGCTCAGCGCGAGCGTACAGAAGCTCTCGCAGTTCGCGCCGCAGGTGCCGGCGCCTGCCGGACCCGCGTGGGCGCAGTGGGTCTCGGGCGTGCGCGCAGCGAGCACCGCGTGAAACGTCCTGCAGCTGGCCGAGTTGCCCAGCTCGTCTCCGGGGGAGCCCTGCGGCATGCCAGCACAAGTGCTCTCGCAGAGACTGTCACCGTTGTACTGCGCGAACTCGTCCTCACAGTGGTCGCCGATCAAGCTGCAATACTCACCGCACAAGTCCGCGTTGCCACCCGTGTCCGCGCCACCGGTCGAGCTCTCGGCCGCAGCACCGCCACTGCTGCTGCTCGATTCCCCGCCATCGGCTCCCGTGCTCCCGGTGCCGGTCCCGGTCTCGC
Source organism: uncultured Nannocystaceae bacterium (assembly GCA_964352485.1). Classification (GTDB taxonomy): domain Bacteria; phylum Myxococcota_A; class Polyangia; order Nannocystales; family Nannocystaceae; genus CAJXVA01. Next base: position 4,928 of record CAYGTG010000322.1, read on the forward strand.
TCCCGTCGGTAGCCTCGGGCCGGAGGTCCGCTCCATCATCGTCATCCGGATTGAAGCAAGCTCCCGCGACGGTCGCGAGGACGGCGAACCCCGCGGCGCGCAGGAGGAGAAAAGCCGGCCGCGCCGACGAGGCAGAACCCAAACCCATGCAAGGACACTAGCAGCCCGTGGTGAACCCCGACACGACGTCTTGCCAATCATTGGGAAGGCTGCCACCGGCCGATGCCAACGCACAGCCTGCGCTCATCGCTTCGCGCCGCTGTGAATCCTCGATGACACAGCGGGTGACGGGGAGATGGGAGCCGCAACGCCCGGACAGATTTCCGTCAAGCCCCTGGACCGAACCAACAGAAAAGGCCGCGCCGGGAGTCCCGGGCGCGGCCTTCAAACCGAAGCGGATGATCAGCCCTTCTGACGGTCTTTGTACTTCTCGGCGAGCTCTTGCTGCACGCTCTGCGGGACGGGGTCGTACTTCGCGAACTCCATCGTGAACTCGGCCTTGCCCTGCGTACCGGAGCGAAGCTCGTTCGAGAAGGCGAACATCTCGGAGAGCGGGACGAAGGACTCGACCGCGGTGGTTCCGTACGCCGTCTCCGACCCGTTGATGAGGCCGCGGCGTCGGATGAGCATGGTCTGAACGGCGCCCTGGAATTCCTCGGGCGTCTCGACGACGACCTTCATGACAGGCTCGAGCACGACCGGTTTGGCGGCACGCATCGCCTCTTTGAAGGCGTTTCGAGCGCAGATCTGGAACGCCATGTCGCTGGAGTCGACCGCGTGGAAGCCACCGTCGGAGAGCTCCATCTCCACGTTCACCACCGGGAAGCCGATGACCACACCACGCGCCATCGCCTGCTGGAACCCGTTGTCACAGGAGGGGATGTACTCGCGAGGGATGATGCCGCCGACGATCTTGTCGACGAATCGGTAGATCTCATCCTCGGACTCGGGGTCGGCAAGCGGACGCATCGTCCCGCCGATCTTGGCGAACTGCCCCGAGCCACCGGTCTGCTTCTTGTGCGTGTAGGAGAACGGGATCTCGTTCTGGATGGTCTCGCGGTACCGAACCTGAGGCTCACCCACGATGGTCTCGACCTTGTACTCGCGCTTCATTCGCTCGATGTAGACCTCGAGGTGAAGCTCGCCCATGCCCGCGATCAGGGTCTCGCCGGACTCTTCGTCGCGACGCACCGAGAACGTGGGGTCCTCTTTGGAGAAGCGGTTGAGCGCCTTGGAGAAGTTGGACAGGTTGGTCTTGTCCTTGGGCTCGAGCGAGTACTCGATGACGGGCGAGGGCACGTACATCGAACGCAGCGAGTACTTGACCTGTCCGTCGGTGAACGTGTCACCGGCAGCGCAGTCGATGCCGAACATCGAGATGATGTCGCCGGATCCGGCCTCCTCGATGTCCTCCATCTTGTCGGAGTGCATGCGGACGATGCGACCCAGCTTCACCTTTTGGCCGGTTCGCGTGTTGTACACGAACATGCCCTTGGTGACCTTGCCCTGGTAGATCCGGACGTAGGTCAGCTGACCGTAGCGGCCGTCCTCGAGCTTGAACGCAAGCGCGCACATCGGCTTGTCGTCGTTCGTCTCCAGGACGACTTCGGTCTCTTTGCCGTCGCCCGCTATCTCGAAGGCCTTGTTCTCCACCTCGGTGGGGTTGGGCAGGTACGAGACGACGCCGTTGAGGAGGACCTGAACGCCCTTGTTCTTGTAGGCGGACCCACAGAACACCGGCGTGAGGTCCAGGGAGAGCGTGGCCTTGCGGATGACCGGGTTCAGCTCCTCGGCGGAGACCTCGACGCCCTCGAGGAACTTCTCCATGATGGCGTCGTCGAAGTCGGCGACCGTCTCGACGAGCTTGTTGCGCATCTCCTCGGTCTTCTCCTTCATGTCTTCGGGGACCTCTTCCTCGCGGAGGATCTCGCCGTTGTCGCCATCGAAGTAGAAGGCCTTGCGGATGCGAAGGTCGACGATGCCCTCGAAGTCGTCCTCGGCACCGATCGGAATGGTGACCATCGCCGCGTTGTGCTTGAGCTTCTCGCGAAGCTGCTTCGTCACGCGGTAGGCATCCGCACCTGTGCGGTCCATCTTGTTGATGAACGCAACCCGGGGGACGTTGTAGCGACGCATCTGGCGGTCGACCGTGATCGACTGCGACTGCACACCGGAGGATCCGCAAAGCACCAAGATGGCGCCGTCGAGCACCGAGAGTGCGCGCTCCACCTCGACGGTGAAGTCGACGTGTCCGGGGGTGTCGATGATGTTGATATGGGTCGGGCCCCACGTCACGAACGTTGCAGCGGATTGGATGGTGATGCCGCGCTCACGCTCCAGCTCCATGTTGTCCATGACCGCGCCGACGCCGGACTTGCCACGGACTTCCTCGATCTTGTGAATACGACCCGTGTAGAAAAGGATGCGCTCGGTGAGCGTCGTTTTTCCGGAGTCAATGTGGGCGGAAATCCCAATGTTGCGGGTGTTGGCGAGGTCGACCATGGCTGCTTGTTGCCCTTTAGGCGTCTGAGAAAACGTGGCTGCAAAAGCCCCGCAAACCCGAGGATCGGGGGCGGGGCGCGCGGAGAATGCCACAACCTGCCCCGAGGAGCACCCCTCGGCATCCGCGCGCCTCGCGTGGGTGCTCACGCCCACCGGCGACATGCGCGGTTCGAGGATGTGAGCTAGCAGCCCAGTCACCGCCAAGACTCGGCAAACGACGTCAAGGGAGCCGTTCAGCTGCCGCTCAACGCACGCCGCGGTCCCGCGTACCGTCGAGGACCGCAGCCGTGATGAACCGGGGTTCATCCTCTGGCCGTCGTCCTGCGCGAAGTGAGCATCGGTCGAACCATCGCGGGCGGTCCGATGCAGAACGCCTGCGTGGGCGCCCCTTACGCAGCCCACGACTGCACAAGCCACTGGCGCTCTCGCTCGCCGGGCTCGGCCAACCCGATGCTCGCGCCGGTGACTGGAGGGGGCCGACGACGGAGCCGGAGTCGCGATGCGGGCCTTTCAGAAGCCCCGCGGGACCGCGTAGGGTGAGGTCGGTGATGCAGCTCGCGACGT
>CAYGTG010000323.1:0-7990 GCA_964352485.1 uncultured Nannocystaceae bacterium
GAGTCGAGGCGCGTGGCTTGGGGCGGCAGGCGAACGTCAGGGCGACGCACGCGAAGGCCGCGAGCTGCAACGCGATTGCGGGCGAGCGGGGCACGGCGGCGACGCTACGGGACCGGACGGGGCCTTCACAAGCCGTCTGTCCGAAAACCCCGTACACTCCGCTGCGTGAGACCCGTGTCGCTGCGCGAGCGCTGGCTGTACGCGCTCAAGCCCGGCAGTTGGCCCAAACTGCTCGTGGCAGCCCTGCTTGGACAGGCCATCGGTATCGCCGCCACCGGCCGCGTCCACGTGTGGGCGCTGCTCGCCGGCTTCGCGTTCACGCTGCTGCACCTGTCGTTTGTGGTGCTGCTCAACGACTGGGGGGATCAAGAGGTCGACGCGCTCAAGCGTCGGCTGTTCCCGGACTTGTGCAGCCCCAAGACCATCGTCGACGACATCCTCGATGCGCGCTCGGTCCTGTATGGCGGACTCGGTGCGGGCGCCGCGGCAGCCGGGGTGGCCTTGGCTGCGCAGCTTTGGCTCGGTCGTCCGGGCCTGGCGCTGGGGGCGGCGGCATGCATGCTTCTCTTTTGGGCGTATACGCTTCCTCCGCTGCGGCTCAACTATCGCGGCGGGGGCGAGTTGCTGGAGATGGTCGGGGTCGGCTTCGCGCTGCCTTGGTGGAACGCGTACCTGCAGTCGGGTGAACTCAGCGCCCCGGCCATGGTGGTGCTGCCGGCGTTCTTGTTGTTGGCGCTCAGCAGCGCCTTGGCCTCGGGCCTCTCCGATGAGCCCAGCGACAGACTTGGCGGCAAGCGAACCTTCACGGTCCTCTTTGGTGCGAGCGCCGTGCGACAGGCCGTCGAAGGCCTGGTGCTCGGCGGGATGATCGTGTGGGCGCTGCTGCCCATCCTGGCCCCCGGTGCAATCTCGGGACTCGTGCTCGCTCCGGTGATCCTGGTGATGGGAATCGAGTTCACGGACCTGCGCAAAGCCGGCGCCTCGGCAGAGATCGACACCTACGTCGGTATCACGCGCTACAAAAACCACCTGCACAATGTGATCTGGAGAGGCACGGCGGTCTTGGCCGGGCTGCTCGCTGCGGGCGCGCTGCTCTTTGGAGGCATGGTTGTCTGACTTCGGCTTGCTCGAGCGAGAGCTCGTCGGACGTGAGGCCTATTGGACCCTCGAGCCTGGCCGCACGCGCGCTCGGTTGCCCACCGAGCTGTGCGATCGACTGCTGCTGCCCTCGGACAGCAACGCGTTGAAGGAGGCGTTTGTCGCCGGCCTGCTCGAGGCGACGGGCGCCATGCTGGTGGCGTTTCCGGACAACCTTCTTTGGGACCTCGAGGCTCTTGCGGCCCGGCAGCTCGCGCAAGCGCGGCTGGCTGCGGACCCCCCCGCGGCACTCGCCCGGCTGTGGTCCCGCATCGCGGCGCTGCAGCACGTGTTCGGCAGCCGAGGCCCGATCCGCTTCCGCTACATTCACGACTTCGTCTACGGCTTCGACTGGGCCAAGTGGGTCGCCAAGGACCCACCGCGCCGCGCCCACGTCGGCCCCTATGACGCAGCCTTCGTCGAGCGCATGCATCGGCGGGGCGGCGAGTTGCTGGAGCTCATCGCCGAGGGCGACAGCAAGTACGGCCCGCTGCAGGGCCCCCAGTCTCGCAACCCCTTCGGGTTCTCCCGCACGCCCGCGGACGAGCTCGCGCTGCACCGACGCCTCGCAACGCAAGACGCCTTGCCCGTCCGCGCTTGGGACCGAGATGCCGCGCCCCACTGGCGACGCCCCTACGCGCAACTTCGCGACGAGGCCGCGCTCGCCCTGAGAATCTCCGCGTAGGGGCTGTGCGTAGATTCACCACGCCCCGCGCCGCTGTCCTCCCCGTAGTCTCCGACCCACGCAAAACGATGGCCCTCTCAGCGACCCTGCATCACGTTCTGATCGAACTCTCCAACATCGACGCAGGCGTCTACGAGAGTCTCGAGCTGCGGGTGGCGCGTCATCCTTCGGAGGACCCGTCGCGGGTTGTGATTCGGGTCCTGGCCCGCGCGATCGAACACGAGCCGGAGATGGAGTTTGGGCGGGGGTTGGCCGAAGCCGAGGATCCCGCGTTGTGGACCCGAACGGCGGTCGGCGAGGTGAAGACGTGGATTGATGTTGGCGTGCCCTCGGCCGATCGGCTGCACCGGGCGAGCAAGCGCGCCGAGCGAGTCGTTGTGTTCACGACCAAGCGGCAGGCGGCGTTGCGTCAGGCATGGTCGAGCCGAACGATCCATCGGGCTGAGAGTATCGATGTGGTCCAGCTCGATCCGGCGCTGGTCGACACGCTCGCCGAGCAGCTCGAGCGCAACGTGTCTTGGTACGTGACGATCAACGAGGGCCAGCTCAGCGTGGCCTTCGGCCAGGAGAGCGTCGAGGCACCGTTGGTTCGGGGCACCCTCGCCGAGTTTCTCAGCGCAGACCCTTGAGCGCAGACCGAGGGCGCTGGCGACCGGCCGCCCTCAGGCGTCGGTCTGCTAGACTCAGCCCGCGGCCGAGTGGCTCGGACGCAGAGCGAGCGGGGACCGACATGACCTTTCGAAGAATCGTGGCTGCGGTGGATGCCTCGGAGCCGGCACGGCGGGCGGCGGAGCGGGCGCTGAGCCTCGCTGGCCGTAGCGAGGCCGAAACCACTTTCGTGCATGCGTACGACTCCGGTCCAGCCGCAGCGGCGACCATCGTCGGCGCCAACATGATCCTCGAACAGAATCGACGCGTGGGCGAGGACGCGATGAAGGCGCTCGTTGCCGAGCTCGGTGCTCCGGGGGTTCATACCACCGCTCGGCTCGGGTCCGACATTCCAGGCACCATCTGCGACGCGGCGCGCGAGCTCGAGGCGGACCTCGTCGTCCTGGGCACGATCGGGCGAACCGGTGTCTCGCGATTCTTCCTGGGGAGTGTGGCCGAGAACGTCGTGCGTCGGGCGCACTGCCCGGTTTGGGTGGAGCGACCCTCCGAGCCCGTCCTGCGGGAGGTGGAGCGGATCGTGGTGTGCACGGACCTATCGCCCTCGTCGGAGGCGGGCCTCTGGCTCGCAGCTGCGCTCGCGAGCACGCTGGGGTGCGTGGTCGAGCTTGTGTATGCACTCGAGACCCCCTATCGGGGCCTGGCCATCGACGTCCGGCGCGAGCTCACCGCTCAGCTGCGGCAGCAGCTGACGGTGCTCGCCTCCAAGCACTTTGGGGACTCGGCTCCGCGGGTCACGATCGTTGAAGGGGCGAACGTCGTCGATGGGATCACCGCGCACGCCTCCCGCACCTCCGCCGATCTGCTGGTGCTCGCCAGCCACGGCCGCACCGGCTTGAGTCGCGTGCTCATGGGAAGTGTCGCCGAACGCGTCACCCGCTTCGCGCCGTGCTCGGTGCTCGTGGCACGGTCTGCGGTCGAGGGGTCGACCGACAGCGCGCAGGCCTGATAGGCCGCATCCTCCTGCACCACGGGCCACGTGGGTGGCCTTGTGGAGGTCGCGCAATCTCTGCGGGATGCGACACCGGGTCGCGCGACAGCTCGGGCGCTTGGGCTGGCGCCCCAGGGCTCCATGTTGGTGGTGTGAAGACCTCCGTCTTGGTCCCCGTCGCCGTGTTGCTGGCATGCTCGTGTCGTCCCTCCGGTGACAGCGCACGCGGACGTTCTGAGTCCACCCGCGGCGAGGCTTCGGAGGGCTCTGGCATGGCGAGCGCCACCGGGCCTGGCGGCGATGGGACGACGAGCAGTGCCGACTCCACTTCGGCGTCCGCGGGTTCTTCGGAGGGGAGCACCGGGGCTGTGACGGAGGACCCCGTGATCGACCTGCCCGCGCTCGAGAACATCAACGATGGCCGATTTGCGACGTCACAAGCGTGTACCGACTGCCACACTGCGGACGCCTCGTCTTCGGCGATGACAGACGAAGCGGGCCAGGATGTCTCCCCGCATGCCCTGTGGCAGGCGAGCATGATGGCCAACGCAGCCCGCGACCCCTACTGGTGGGCCATGGTTCGGGCGGAGGGTGCCGCTACGCCCTCGAAGGCCCTGGAGATCGAAGGCGAGTGCACCCGCTGTCACGCGCCCCTCGCCGCTGTGCGCCCCGAGCTTTGGGACGGCGCGCCCATGTCACTGGACGCGCTGCGGGCGGACACGGACCGGGGACAGCTGGGCCTCGATGGGGTGGCCTGCAGCGCGTGCCACAAGATCGGCGACGACGACATCGAAGGGGAGTCGCAGTGGTCGGGACATCTGGACCTGCGATCCGAACCGCAGATGATGGGACCCCACGCAGAACCCTTCACGATGCCCATGTCGATGCACACTGGATTCGAGCCCGTGCACGCCCCGCACTTCGAGCGCTCAGCGGTCTGCGCTGGCTGCCATACCCTCGACACGCAGACGCTCACCGAAGCAGGGGTGCCGACCGGCGGCCACTTCTCCGAGCAGTCCCCCTATCTCGAGTGGCTCAACTCCGCGTACTCTACTGAAGGACAAGAGCCCGGACCGCAGGCGCAATCGTGTCAGGGCTGCCACATGCCTTCGGACAGCGAAGGCGGAGCTCCGATCTCCACCCGCATCGCACGTCGACCCATGGGCGGTGACTTTCCGCCGGTGTCCGAGCGCAGCCCCTACCACCGGCACACCTTCTTGGGCGGGAACGCGCTGGTCCCCGCGATGATCCGTGACAACGCCGAGACGCTGCGTCCGGTGGCGTCCTCGGATGCCTTCGACGAGGTGATCGCACAGACCCTCGAACAGCTGCGCAACCGTACCGCGACCGTGTCGCTCACCGCTGTGGGGCGCACCGGCGACACGCTGGAGGTGACGGCTCGGGTCGAGAACCTCACCGGTCACAAGTTCCCGACGGGCTTCCCCAGCCGGCGCGCCTGGCTCGAAGTTGTCGTCACCGGCGCCGGCGGCGACACGGTGTTCCACTCCGGCGGCGTGGACGCCCAGGGCCGGATCGTCGACGGCGAGGGCTCCGTGCTCGCGAGCGAGACGGTGGGCGCGCCCACGCAGCCGCACTTCGACCGCATCGAGGACGACGCCCGGGTGCAGATCTGGCAAACCGTTATGGCCGACGCCGAGGGGAGTCCCGTGTTCCGTCTGCTGCGGGCGGCAAGCGACTTCAAAGACAACCGCATTTTGCCCGACGGATGGCGGTCCGACGGCCCGTTCACGGACCGCATCGCGCCCGAACTCGGCGGATCCGACGATGACTTCGTGGGGGGGCGCGACGATGTGACCTACCGATTCTTCGCGCCCGCGGACGCCGGCCCCTACACGGTTGCGGCGCGCCTGCTGTACCAACCCTTGTCGGCCCGTTTCGCGGCGGAACTGTTTGAGCTCGACGCGCCCGAGATCCGGGCGTTCGAGGCCATGTGGAACGCTGCGGACCGCTCGCCTGCCGTGGTCGCGACCGCCGAAGTCCAAGGCTGAGCGCCGCCCTCTGCGGTGCTTGTTCTCCCACGGCGCACCCGGTAGCGTGCCGGCGCAGATGGCCAAGTACGACTTCGACCTGTTCACGATTGGTGCTGGCTCTGGCGGCGTGGCGGCGAGCCGACGCGCGGGGGCGCACGGGGCCCGGGTGGCGATTTGCGAGGAGCGGCGTATCGGGGGCACCTGTGTGCTGCGAGGCTGCGTCCCCAAGAAGTTGCTGGTCTACGCCTCGCATATCCGAACCGAGCTGGCCGACGCCGCCGGGTACGGCTGGAACATCGGCGAGACAACCCTGGACTGGGGCCGGATGATCGAGTCCAAGGACAAGGAGCTGGACCGTCTCGAGGGCATCTACAAGCGCCTGCTCTCCAACGGCAACGTCGAGACCCATGAAGGGCGCGGGGTCATCGTCGACCCGCACACCGTCGAAGTCGAAGGGCGGACCTTCACCACCGAGCGCATTCTCATCGCGACCGGGGGGTGGCCGACGTTGCCGGAGGTCCCCGGCATCGAGCACGCGATCACGTCCAACGAAGCCCTCGACCTCAAGGACGTCCCCAAGCGGGTGGCCATCGTCGGCGGCGGATACATCGGGGTTGAGTTTGCCGGGATCTGGAACGGAGCCGGCTCGGAGGTCACCGTGATCCTGCGCGGCGACACGGTGCTGCGGGGATTCGATCACGACGTCCGCACCACGCTGTTCGAGGAGATGGTCAAGGAGGGCGTCGACGTGCGCTGCGAGACCCGCGTCAACGCGATCACGAAGTCGGCTGGCGGCCTCGATCTCCGCCTGGACCGAGGAGAGCACCTGCAGGTGGACCAGGTCTTGTTCGCCACCGGGCGTCACCCACACAGCCAAAACCTGGGGCTCGAGGCCGTCGGCGTCAAAACCAACGCTGCGGGAGCGATCATCGTCGATGAGTGGTCCAAGACGAGCACGCCGGGGATCTGGGCGGTCGGCGATGTCACCACGCGAATGACGCTCACGCCGGTGGCGATCGCAGACGGACGCGCGTTCGTGGAGACCGAGTTCAACGACAACCCGACCCCGGTCGATCACGGTGCGGTGCCGACCGCCGTGTTCTCGCAGCCGCCGGTCGGCACGGTCGGCCTCACCGAAGGGCAGGCGCGGGATCTGGGGACCGGGCCGATCGACGTCTATCGTGCAAAGTTTCGCCCGATGAAGTTCGTCCTGCCGGGCCGGGACAGCAAGACGATGATGAAACTCGTCGTGGAGCGTGACACCGACCGCGTGCTGGGTCTGCACATGGTCGGACCCGATGCCGCCGAGATCGTTCAAGGCTTTGCGGTCGCGATCAAAGCCGGCGCCACGAAGAAGCAGTTCGACGCGACGGTTGGGGTCCATCCGAGCTCGGCCGAGGAGTTCGTGACGATGACGACGCCCGTGAAGTGACGGCCGCTTTGTGGACCTGACTTCGCGGTGCTCGCGCCTGAACCGTGCGCGGGCGGGTTCGCGCTGCTATGCAATATCATCGGGATTGAGCGTATTGGATAAAGCTGTGGATGAGAGCGCGATGGACACGCTGCCGCCTTCGGGGGAGCTGGCCGACATCGAGATGCTGAGCACGTACGGCGCCACGCTCGATCCGCGTCCGGGGATGGTGCTCGCTGACCGCTACGAGCTGGTCGCGCCGCTGGGCCGGGGCTCGTCCGGTTGGGTTTGGGAAGCTAGGCACACGATCATCAGGAAGTCGTTCGCCATCAAGCTCTTGGCGCCGAGGACGGGGTCCTTCGACGACGAAGCCGCAATCCGCATGCTGCGCGAGGCCAAGACGCTGTCCAGCCTGGACCATCCAAACGTGATCGCTGTCACCGATTTTGGCCATGCGCAGGGCGGCACGCCCTTCATCGTCATGGAGCTTTTGCAGGGGCGTCCGCTGCGTTCCGTGCTGCGCGATGGCCCGTTGTCGTGGAGCCGGGCGCGAGCGTGGGCACTGCAAATTCTCGAGGGGGTGGAGGCTGCGCACCACAAGGGGATCATTCATCGCGATCTCAAGCCGGCCAACCTCTTCGTCACCGAGAAGGACGACCGGATCAAGGTGCTGGACTTCGGATTGGCCCGAGCCCCGCGCCGCTTTGATGGCACTCCCGAGGAGTCCAGCGCACATCTGCGGGCGATGGGCGACGTCTTCGGGACGCCGGCGACCATGAGTCCCGAGCAGATCGCCGGAGCAGTCCTCGATGCGCGCAGCGATCTCTACAGCATCGGCTGCGTGCTGTACGAGATGATCGCGGGGCAGCCTCCGGTCCACGGTGGGCCGGCAGAGCTGCTTTACCAGCATGTTTACGTCGACCCGCCTTCGCTGCGGGAACTCGCGCCGTCCCATGTGCCCGACGCGGTGTGCGAAGTGGTGCATCGATGCTTGCAAAAAGATCCGGACGATCGCCCCAGTGATGTCACCGAGGTGCGGGACGCCTTTGCCCGACACAGCCGAACGCGAAGCAACTCGCGGGTTCCGGTCCGAAGCGCCCCCGTCGATCGAAAGCCCGCCGCGCCCAAGCCCAATCCCTTTGCGTGGCGATTGGCCACCGGTGCTGCCG
>CAYGTG010000324.1:0-7987 GCA_964352485.1 uncultured Nannocystaceae bacterium
CTCCTGGGGGGTGTGGTGTTCCGAGTAGTGGAGCTCGAGGGTCAAGTGCAGGTCGGAGGGCAAGCGGCGCAGCGCGACGATCAACAAGCGGTGCTCCTCGCGTAGTGCCACGGCCCGGCTGGGCGAGCTGCGGTGAAGCGGCGCATCCTCGGTCGAGTGGCGAGCAAGCGACGTGGCGTGCGCCCGCCGATGTCTCAGCAGCAGGTTGCGCGCGATTCCCAGCACAAACGCCTTGAAGCTGGCGTCGGGTTCGAGTCGCTGCCGAATCCGCAGACAGGTCTCGAAGGTCTCCTGGGCGAGGTCCTTGACGGCGTCGACGTCGGCCACCCGCCGCCGAAAGAACCCGAACACCGTCGAGAAGTGACGGCTCACCAGCTCACTGCCCGCGTCATGGTCCCCCGCCCGCCAAGCGGCCAAGAGTTCACCGTCGTCAGCGTCGGCCATCATCGCCCCCGAGCGCCACCAAGGCGTCGGCCACCATCTGGTCGTGCGCGGGGTTGCCCTCGGTTTGCGCGATGATTTGCTGCGCGCGCCGAAGATGTTCCACGGTGCCAAGGGCCGTCAGCGTCTCCACCAAATGGCGGTCGCCTGGTCCCCAGAACGCTTCCTGCGCGACAAGTCCGCGCGCGAACGCCTGTCGTGCGTTTTCGGCGTCACCCAGCGCTGTCAGACAGCGGCCGATCGCGAGGGAGATGTCGCTGGGATCGAAGCGAGGGCGCCCCTGCCGTGCAATCGATTGACGCTCCAGAGCCATGAGCTCGGGCAATGATTCTTGGCATCGTCCCTGGCCTCGAAGTGCGTCGCTACGCACGGCGACGGCCAATGCCCGTCGCTGCTGGGCATCCGGAAAGAAAGCGTCGTGCAGCCGCAACGTCTCGTCTGCGTGGGCGAGCGCCTCGGGCCATTGCTCGAGGCGATTGTTCGCGCGCGCCAGCACGAGGTGGGTGGTCGCCAGCATGGGCGACCCTTCCCCCATCACCGCACGCTTGATGTCGAGGGCGTGTTCCAGCATCTCGACCGACGCCTCGTACCGTCCTGCCGAGAGCAAGAAGTTGCCATAGTTGTTGATGACGATCGCGGTGCGCGGGTGCTGCTCCCCGTAGCTGGCTCGCGTGATTCGGGCCGCACGCTGGAAGTACCGCTCGGCTTCGTTCATGTGGCCGATGCGAGCCGTCACGCTCGCAAGGCCCAGCACGGTGGGAAGCATCACCGTGCTTTCAGGATTGTGCGCCTCTTCGAGCCTCGCAAGCCCTTGCCTCAGCAACGCGCGCCCATCCTCGAGCCGCCCAGCAGAGGCATCGTAGTTGCCACGTGCGGTCAGGTACCAGGCCATGAGCGCGGGCGTTCGCACGGATTCGGGTGCGGCCTGCAGGCGGGCCCAAGCCGCGCGGAACAGCCCATCGGCTTGAGCGCGTTCGTCGGGCTGACCCACGCTCTCGGCCAACCGAAGCAGAGCCTCCACCGGAAGTCTCGATGAGCCCGACTGCTCTGCCGCCTCCAGTGCTTCGTAGCAGAGCTCCTCGCTCTCGGTGCTGCTCCCCTGACTTCGCCCCACGCGGCAGCGAAGGAGCTTGGCCTCCGCCAGCATCCGGGACTCACCCAGCGCCTGAGCCTGCGTTTCCACGTCGTGGGCCACCGTGAACGCCTCTTGCTCTTTGCCCGCGCGCCGCAGCAGTTTCGCCTGCTGCATCTCGGCCTGGAGGTCGAGCAGTTGGCTGCGACGCCTAGGATCGGGCTCCTCAAAGGCGGGGTTGGCATCGTGTTCACCCTGCGGGTCGCGTCGGCAGTCGGCCGGAGTCGGCAAGCCATCTGCGATTGCGCTGGCGTGCCGGACCACGGTCTCGTCCGCCCGCTCCACGAGCCGGCTTGCGCTGCCCACGTGCGTCAGCTGCCCGCTGAGGCACAGAGTCCGGGCCGCCAAGACCTCCGGCGCCACATCGGTCGCGCACACGGATCGGTACTCCTCAACCCACGCTTTCGCCCAGCCGTCGAAGCCGCCTTTGACGGTTGCCCAGGCGTTCTCTCCGTAGGGCGCGCCAACCTCGACGAACGCCTCGCGGGCTCGAGCTTCTGCCTGGGCGCCCCAGCTTTCGTCGAGCCGGGCCTCGATATCCTCGCACACGCCATCGGTCCGCTCTGCCCTGAGGGTGAGCGCCATGGCGACGGCACCGACCGTCGCGACGAAGGCGATCGATGGCCACAGGCGGCTCGAGCGGCGAGGGCGATCGATGAGCTCCAGCAGGTGCCCCATGCTGGAAAACCGTGCCTGCGGGTCAGGCTCCAAGCCCCGGCCGAGCGCAGAACCCAGCCACAGCGGAGCATCGCCAGCAGGCTGCGGCGGGGGACCCTCGCGCTTGGCGGCTTCGAGATCTCGAAGCCGCTTGCCCGCAAAAGGCCGGGCGCCGAACAGCGCTTCCCATGCCATGACGCAGAAGCCGTATTGGTCGGTTTGAGACTGGGCGAGCTCCCCCTGGTGCTGCTCGGGAGCCATGTATGCCGGCGTACCGGAGCGGCCGTCACTGCGCTCGAGCTCCAACTCCTCGCTGGCGTCCGCGGGCGCCTCGGGGAGGCCCGCCGCCAAACCGAAGTCGAGCACCTTGACCCGTCCATCGTCGCCGACACGCACGTTGTGCGGCTTGATGTCACGATGGACGACTCCTGCCCGATGGGCCGCCTCGATCCCTCTGCCTGCGGCAACGAGAACCTCGAGCGTCTCGGACCAACCGCGAGGGCTCTGGCGACACCACGCCCCCAGGTCGACCCCGTCCACGAGCTCCATCACCATGTAGATGCCCGGCCCACCCAAGGCAGGGGCAACCGAGCGGGGCACAGCGCCGACGTCGTGGATCGCGACAATGTTGGGATGCGACAGCGATGCGACGACCCGCGCCTCGCGAAGGAGGCGCTCTCGCTCCTGCGCGGCAAATCCACCTGCACCCACGACCTTGACCGCGACCCGCCTGTGCAGCTCGGAGTCATAGGCCTGGTACACCGTGCCACCACCGCCGGCGCCGAGCTGCTCCAGCAGTACGTAGCGACCCAGCGCAATCGGCTGCAGGACCCGTCCAAAGAGCGCTGCTTGAACCGCAGCGTGCGTCTGGTGCTCCTCGACCCGGTCGGTTGCACCGGCGGCCCCCAAGGCCTCCAGCGCGTCGCTCGAATCCGGCTGCTCTCGCACCACCACCGGAGCCAGGATAGCGGCTCACACCAGGGCTTGCTTGCCCTGGCCGCGCGCGCCGTAGGTGCCGTCCTGTGCGGCTCTACGGCCGAGGACGCGATCGGTCACCGCTGTGATGCACAGTGTCGATCGCGTCCTGGGCTGGAGTTCGGGCGCTGCTCGATCGAGATCCCGGCCATGCCGCCCAGCATCTCGATGTAGTGCTCGAGTTGGCCGTTGTAGTGCTCGGCTTCACTGATGAAGTTTCGCCCTTCTGGCCACAGGAGGTCGTTTGCGGCGCGGGCCATGCCCAGCGGACGCGCGGCATCGTGGATCGCGAGCCGCGTTCCCCAACGCTCGACGAAGGGTCGGAACCCGCTTCGGTTGATCTTCAGAGCGAGTTGACCAAAAGAGCTGGGGCACTCGGCAACCCGCCGTCCTGCCGCGGCCAGCACGCGCCGGGTGGCGTGGCCGACCTCGGCGAATGGTTGCAGCACGAGCCGCGGAGGCAGTGGATTGCGTTCGTCTCGGACGCGACTGAGCGCACCGGGAAGATGGTTGAGCTCAACGTACAGGGCATAGGCAGCCCGGCGCTCATCGAGCGAGGGCTGCCATCGAGCCAAACCCAGCGAGAACGGGAGCGTCAAGACCTGCGCTCTCATCGAGGGTTCATTGGCCACTGGACGGGATGTTAGCAAGGCGTTCACGGTCTCGTCGATGCTCATCCTGGCGGGTCCGCAATCGCGCATTGCAGGCTGCGCGGAAACGATCAGCCGCAGTACTTCTTGCCGTTGCTTGCCAGGTCGCTGATCTGGCTCCGCGCTGCCTTGACCCACTCGTCGGTCGCCGAAGGATAGCCACCGTGTGCCACGAGGTCGAAGCAGGTCTGAGCGAGGTCGCACTCTTCGCGTTCGACGTAGGCGAGGCCGGAGTAGTACAGCGCATAGGCCACGAAGTCGTGGTCCGGATGGTCGAGGACGACGTCGTACCACTCGAGGAGCGCCTCGTAGAACGAGCCCTCGACGTAGTGGCTGTAGCCGATCCAGAACATGGCCTCGGGCACTCGATCGTCGCCGGGGTAGCGCTCGAGATACCGCGAGAGCATGTTGCGGCCCTTGCCGTGCTTGCCGCCATCAATCGCCCCGTAGCCAGCGGTGAACAGCTCGCTCTTGGTTCGCGTCTTCTTGCCCTTGGGTTTGGCAGCCCCGTCCTGGTTGTCGCTGTCGAACGTGTAGGCGAACGTCTGTAGCTTCTTCGAGGCGTAGGTGTTCTCGGGGACGAGTGCGAGGTCCTTCTTTTTGTACTCCGACCATTTCCCCGGACCCGTGGTGGACTTGGCCCACACCCGGACCTTGTCGGCGCGAACGCTCTTGCCGTCCACGCCGACGAGCGCCTCGGCCCCGTCCGCCACGGTGTACGTCAGGGTCTTCTTCCCGGGTCCAACCGCGGGCTTCCAGCGCGAACCGTTGCGATACTGCACCTGCACCTCGATGTTTGATCCGGTCTTGTTTCGGATGCTGAGCTTGCGCCGCTTGCGTTTGACGACCTTTGTCGAGGCGGGGGACTCGGGGGTGGCCCACACCGCCATCTCGCCGATGTTGTTGGCTCCGTACTCGATCCACATATAGCCGTCCTCGCCCCACCACGTGCCCCAGGAGTTGCGCATGAGCCAGGCGCCCCTGAGGTCGTCCCAGCCGACGATCACAACTGCGTGGTTGACCTGAGCATCGACGTGGTCGTCAAAGACTCCGCCGGAGTACATCTTGAAGCTGTCGTTGACGTGGACCGCGACCGCTGCGGGGCCGTATTGGCAGAGGGTCTGCTTGAGCTTTTCGGTGCTGGGTACGGCGTAGAACGAATCTACGAAGCCCCACGCTGCGACCCGGTGCTCGCTGGCCTTGTTGGGTTCGCATGCGAGTTCCTTCGCTTGGTAGGGCACGGAATCCTCAAGGGCCACGCCCGACTCTTCGAGGTAGTCGAACGTTCGGTACATCTGGCCTCCGCTACACGAGCCAGCGTCCATGTCGTACCCGTTGAGATGAGTCCCGCGCGCGCAGTCGACGATGTGTTGCTCGGAGAAATCCAGGTTCAGCCCGTTGACGATCCGCTCGACCGCCTCAAACACCGAGATCGCCGCGAAGGCCCAACAGCTACCGCACGCGCCCTGGGACCGCGGTTCGCCCAGATACTCCTTCCAGCTCCATGCGGTCATCGAAGGCGAACACGTGGCGTCGCCGACCGGGGTCTCGAACGGATTGTCGACCCTATCCGACCTCTTTCCGCCCGAGGGCGAGCTGCCGAGTCCGTCGGGCTCCGCGATGACGGGCGCGCGAAGCATCCGCTGCATCATGTTGGGTGCACCCACGACACCGAGTTGGGCCAGCTTCTTCTTGGCCTTGGCGTTTTGCCGCCGCTTGACGACTTTCGCGTTCTTCAAAGGCTCCAGGCCTGTGAGTTGCGCGGTCGGGATCTCAAGCGCCTTTGTATAGGCGACGCGGTAGCGCTTTTTCTTCTTCTTGATCAGCGCCCGCTGCAACGCAAGGCGTTCCTGCACGGCTTTGGGGGCCTTCTTCTCGCGCTGCGCGAGCTGGACCTGGTTCTTCTTGGAGGTGAATGCCCGAGCGGGCATCTTGCGGCTGATCTTCTTGCGCTTTTTCTTCCTGGTCTTGTTGCCCTTGTGGTCCGTCTTGGCTTTCTTGCGCTTCCTCTCCTGGGCGATGTTCGTGGGCTTGACCTTTTTCTTGGCCTTGCCCGTGGCTCTCCGGTTCTTTGCCGCCTCCTTCTTGTCCCGCTGCTTCTTGGCCTGTGCGGCTCGAATGGCGTCGCCCGGCGACTTGGGCTTGGCCGGTGCGTCCGCGTCCAGACTCTGGTCGTAGGACGCGAGGTCCTCTTCGCAAACGGTGGCCTCATCGGCCTGGTGACCGAAGACGGTGGTGGAGATTCCGGCGAGGAGGAGAGTCTGCAGAATCATCGAGGAGAGCTTTGTCGGACGCAGGGCCGAGCAGCAGCACGGCGGTGGCGGAGGTGCGGCTACGGTACGATTGGAGGACGAGCCGAGGAAGAAGATTCGAGCCGTGGTGCTGGCGCAAACCGGTCACGAAGGCCCGACGTGGGTCGTGAGCGTGGGTCGAGAACAGGCTCGGACCTGTTCGGCGGTCTCTAACGGATACTGGGGTTCGAACGATTCAAGACTCGCGACCACTCCCGCGTATTCCGAAGGGAATGTTCGCATTCGAGCCGAGCGGTGAACCAAAGACCGAAGGCGGCCAGGGTTCCCCGACCGCCTCCCGCGTGCGCGCCCGATGCTTGCGGCGCTAGTCCTCAATCAAGCGCTGCTTGATTGAGGCCGTCGCTCCAATCCTGATAGGGGCCTTTCG
The DNA here is from genome assembly GCA_964352485.1 of uncultured Nannocystaceae bacterium. Taxonomy (GTDB): domain Bacteria; phylum Myxococcota_A; class Polyangia; order Nannocystales; family Nannocystaceae; genus CAJXVA01. The sequence continues at coordinate 6,535 of CAYGTG010000324.1, forward strand.
AAAAGGCCCCTCGCTGCGGCCGACAAGTCGCCCTCCGCTTCACCCGAAACGGGCGCCTTGCGGCGCCTATGAGCACTCAATCATTTGACTCTTCCGAAACAGCGCTTGATTGAGGGCTAGTCTGGTACGGGGAGACCGCTGGGGACCGAGTCCGGGATGAGGTCGTCACCCATCAACGAGTCTTCGTCCGTGAGCGTGCCCAGGAACCGCTCGATGCGCCGGGCTTTGTTCACTTCGCTGTCGGCGAAGGCCGCGGTCAATGCGTCGATGACGTCGTCGGCGTTGTCCAGCTCGAGGTCCCACAACTCCTCGTCGTCGACGTTTTTGTGGATCTTGTACTTGTTGAGTCGCTTGACGGGATCGTCGTAGTGCTTGACGAACTTCTTGAGATCTTTGAACTGGCCATCGTGGCCCCAGGGTCCGGTCGCCGCGACGTTGACCAGGGTTGCCGTTCGGAACCGGTATTTGTCGTCGGCGTCACCGGTGACTCGCTGGCGGCCGAAGTCGTCCATCCCGCTCGGACCATCGCCCTTGCCAGGGCCGAACTGGGCCAGCGCGGTGTTGTGGTGCTCAAAGTCGGAGAAGGCTGGGCCGGAGTGGCAGTTTGCACATCCGGAGTCGAAGAACTCCAAGGCCCCGCGGAGCTCCTTCTTGCTCAGCGCGTCGTCATCGCCCGCGACGAAGGCTTCCCACGGCGAGTCATTCGCCTCGAAGGCCGCCACCTCGAACGCGGCGATTGCATTGGCAGCGTGGGCAAACGTCATGTCGTCGAAGTCGGTGCCGGGATAGGCGCCTTCGAACAGGTCGACGTATTCTGGGATAGCGCCCAGTCGGTCCATCAGCGTCTCCCAGATCGCGGTGAAGTTGTCGCCGGGAATGTCCGCCAGATCGTTGCTACCCGGGTGTCCGCGCATCTCTTCGGGAGAGGTCACCGGGAACATCGCTTGGGCCGAGACGACCCCGAAGTCGAAGACAGCTTCCATCTCGGGTGTGAGCTGGTCCCCCGCGGGAGTCGCAAACCCACCACCGCCGTCTGGCTCGACGCGGCTGTCCCAAAACATCGTGTCGTAGACGTGCAGATTGAACAGGTGGGGAGCGTTGCGGGGGATGATCTCTCCGCCCTCGCGCTCGACGCCCAGGCCGGCACCGCCCTCGCCCAGGGGCAGGGCCCGCGCATCGCCGGAGGCCAAGGTCGGGTGGTGGCAGCTGAGGCACGAAATATTGCGGTTGCCGCTGAGCTCTTTGTCGAACGCGAGCGATTGACCCAGCGTGAACAGCTCGTCGGACACCGCGGGCGCAGCCGGGCTGGCTTCGATTCCGTGCGCTTCGATTTCGCCCCGAACGGCGGCGACCAAAGCGGCCTGGTTGCTCCCGCCGCCCCCGCCGCGCAGGCTTTCAGTCGAATCATCGGTCTCCCCCGCACAGCCGAGAGGAACGAGGGAAGCGAGGGTAC
>CAYGTG010000325.1:0-7955 GCA_964352485.1 uncultured Nannocystaceae bacterium
TCGCGCCGCCGAGCGTCGCACCGGCGCCTGAGCGCTGTCATGAACCGCTCGAGTGGGGTAACTACGGTACGCGATGACTCCAGGATGGAGAGCGAAAGTCGCAGGCGGTGCGGCAGCGGTGCTGATGGTGAGCGGTGGCTGTGCGGGGCAAGACTTCGACGCGCGTCGACTGGCACTCCCCGTGCCCAGTCGCGAGATTCAGACCGACGTGCTTGGGAAGCTGGCGACGCTGGACAACGGGATTCGGCTCTTCGTCGTGCCCGATCCCAAGGCAGCCCTGATGGAGTTCGACGTTCGGCACCACGTGGGATCTCGGGACGACCCGGAGGCGTTGCCAGGGCTCGCGCATGTCGTCGAGCACCTCATGTTCGAGGTCGAGGCCCCAGGCGGCTCTCCGATGATCGTCGAGCTGCCCAGGTATGCGATCTCTTTCATCGCGTACTCGTCCGCCGACAGGAGGGACTACCAGCAGCTGGGGCCGGCGGAGTCGTTGGAGGCGTTGATGGGTCATACGGAGGCTCGCCTTCGGTTCGACTGCGAGGCGCTTGAGCCCTCGGTCCTCGCGCGGGAGCTGGAAGTCGTTCGCAACGAGATCCGCATGCGGCGCAATGGCGTGAGTGAGGCGCTGTATCGGGCCATCTATCCCCCCGAACACCCCTACCGCCAAGGGTTGTCGGGAGACGAAGACACCATCGCTCACATCACGCGCGATGATGTGTGCGCCTTTGTCGATCGGTTCTACAACCCCGCGACGACCGACATCATCATCACCGGAGACGTGGACCCTCAGCGTGCACTGCAGCAGGTCAAGGAGCGTCTCGGCTCTCTGCCCTCGAAGCCGATTCAGCGCCTGGCCCTGCCACCGTTTCGAACCGATGCGCGCTCGGTGGAGGTCGTCGCTCCCATCGAGGAGTCCACGGTGTTGCTCGCCTACGCGCTACCCCCGGAGGGAAGCGCCACCGCAATCGAGGCGAGCATCGCTTGGCGAACCGCGGAGTCGTTGCTCCCGATCCTGCTGCCGCGACGAAAGCACCGTCGCGCCCGCTCGGCGCACTTCATGGAGGTCGGGGGGCGCGAAGCCCCGATCCTCGTGGTGAAGGTCGAACCCCTCCAAGGGGAGACGGATCAGCGCGCGGCGTCGGAGGTCCGCTCTGTCATCGCCGATATCTTCGCGGCCGGCATCCCGGCTGAACTCTACGAGCGGGCGCGTCAGCGAACCAGGCGAGACGTGATCGAGAACGTCGCATCGACCCTGCAGAGTGCATGGGCCTACGCGGACGCGCTGAGCAGCGACCCCCCTCGGTTCTACGGCGACGACCTCTACGTCCTCGATTCGCTGACTCCGCGGCGGCTGCAGGAGGTCGGCATGGCGTACTTCTACGAGTCCCGCGGAATGAAGATCGCGATCTCGCCGGACCCCAAGAGCGAGGAAACCGGTGCCGAGGTCCGCACGCTCGGGCAGCTCGATCCCGGGCATGGTTCTGGGCGCACGAGCATCGACCCCGCAGAGGCTCAGCGCCCGCTTCCCTACGACGGCCCGCCGACCGAGATCGAGCAGGCGTCGTTCCAGCTCTCCAACGGACTCGAGGTGGTGATGCTGCAAACCACGGACTTCCCGCTGATGGAAGCGACGCTGATCGTGCACGCGGGGCAGCGCGACGCGGAGATCTCCGACGTGCCGCTGCTCGTTCCCTTCGCATACCAGCCAGACCTGAAGGTGTGGGAGGCGCTCAAGCTCGCCGATGCGTTCGAAAGCTCCGGAGCGATGATGTCCAAAGGCCTGGGGGCGTCGTCGATCACCTATCGGGCTCATGGCCTGAGCGTCTACCTCGACATGCTGCTGGCTTGGTTTTCCGAGGCGACGATCAATGCCGTCCCCGTGACCAACACCGCGTTTGTCTACCGCAACGCCGTCCTCGACCTGGTGGAGGGGGAAGAGGGGGAGGAGCTTCTTCAACGCAACCGCGTCAGGGAGGTGATCTGGGGCGAGGGACACCCCAACGCGCTCGTGTCTGCCGTCACCCGCCGGGAGCTTCGCAAGGTCACCGATGGCGACATCCGCCGCTGGCATCAGGAGCACTTCAGAGCCGACAATGCGACTCTCGTGATCCCCGGAGGGTTCGACGCCGCGCTCGTCCGAGACTACGTCGAGGTCTACTTTGGCGACCGCGAGTTTCGGCGTCCGGACATCAACCGGTGGAACCGGCCCAGCGAGCCTCGCAGTCGGCCGGAGATACCGCAGGCGCGCCCGGGAGCCACCCGCGTGTTCACGTACGAGGACTCCGAGGCCCTACAGCTGCACATCGAGATGAGCTTTCCGCTGGGGACCACCCACGGCGTCGACCGAGCGGCGCTTCTGATTCTGGCAGAAATGCTCGATGCACAGGTGCTGTCGTTGCGCCGCGAGTTTGGGGTGGCGTACAGCTTCAACGCGTTCGTGGACGATGCCGCCCCGCGGATTGCGGTCGTGGGTCAGGTTGATGGCCGACGTGCCGCAGAAGCGACGCCCGCACTCCTGCAGTCGATTCAGAGGTTGCGGGCCGGCGATGACTTCGAGCGTCGCTTCGCCAGGGCACGGCGGGTCGTCTTGCACCGCGCAATGCTCGATCGCACCGACGCGAGCCTCTTCTCCGACGCGGTGGTGCGCGCGCTGCAGGTGGGAACCTCGATCGACCAAGTCCTCGATCGACCACGGGAGGTTGCGACGGCAACCCCAGGGCAGGTGCAGGACGTCATCCGGCGGGTGTTGCCGCGTGAACGATCGGTGACGATCCTCAGCGGACCAGAGGCAGCGCTGAAGGCAGCCCGGGACGCGGCCGACTTCGGGGTTGCGGAGAGACTCGGGGCCTCCGGCGGATGACTCAATACGCGTTCTCTCCGCCCAGCGTGACTTTGCCGCGAAACACCCAGTAGACGATGCCGGTGTATGTGGCGATCAGGGGCAGACCGATCAGCGCGATGATGCCCATGCGGGCCAGGGTGCCCTGGCTCGAAGCGGCGCTGTAGATCGACAGGCTCTCGGTACCCGAGGTGGACAGGACCAGGTTGGGGAAGATGGCCATCATGGCCAGGAAGGTCAGCGCAGCGATCACGCAGCTGCTGCTGAAGAAGGCGTAGCCGGGCCGGCCGAGCTTGATGGCCCGGGGGATGTTGGCGACGGCCAAGACGTTGAGCCCCACGACGACCCACGCGACCGGGAGCTCGGTGAAGTTCGCGGTCGTGTGGGGCTGGGTCCACAGGGCCATCGTGGACATCACGACGTACAGCACGGCGAACACGGCGAAGGTCCGCGGCATCCAGGTCCTCACGCGGGACTGAAGGTCTCCCTCGGTCTTGAGGTAGAGGTAGATGGAGCCGTGCATCGCCGCGCCTGCCACCGCGAGGACACCCACGCCCAGCGCGAAGGGGTTGAGCAGGGTGCCCAGGCTGCCCGCGAACTCCCCGTCGGCCGAGAGCGGAACGCCAGCGATGATGTTGCCCAACGCCACGCCAAAGACAAACGTGACGGTGAAGCTGGAGAGGAAGAACGAGACGTCCCAGTAGCTGCGCCAGCGCGGCGTCTTGACCTTGCTGCGAAACTCGAGCGACACCGCGCGACCGATGAGGCCCAGCAGGACGATCATCACCGGGAAGTAGAACCCCGACAAGATGGTGGCGTAGGCCTCGGGAAAGGCCGCGAATAGCGCTCCGCCGAAGGTCACCAGCCAGACCTCGTTGCCGTCCCATAGAGGTCCGATGCTGTTGAGCACCAGCCGGCGTTCTCGATCGCCGCGCACCAACAGGTGAAGGATGCCAACGCCCAGGTCGAAGCCATCGAGAATCGCGTAGCCCATCAAGAGCACGCCGAGCAGGACAAACCAGATCAGGTTGAGATCCATCTCAGGCCTGCCCTTCGTCGCGGTCACTGGCGGTGAGGGAGGCGTTGTCGCGGCGGGCCCCGATCGCGGCGGCGAGCAGTCCAACGTCATCGGTGGCGTCGAGGTCGGGCTCGGGGGGACCGTGGCGAATCTTCTCGTTGATCACGTAGACCCACAGGGCGAACAGGGCGGCGTACGCGATCGAAAACAGGATCAGCGAGCTGAGCACCTGCTCGGTCGGGACCACCTTCGACACCGCGTCCTGAGTGCGCAGCAGGCCATAGACGACCCACGGCTGACGTCCGACCTCGGTCGCGATCCACCCCGCCTGGTTGGCGATGTAGGGGCCGATGACCGCGACCACGAACACCCACAGCAGCCAGCGCTGCTCGAACAACTTCTTGCGCCACAGCAGGAAGCCCGCGAGCGTCGTGAGGCCGATGAACGCGGTGCCGAGTGCGATCATCACGTGATAGGTGAGAAACGGGACGAGCACGGGAGGTCGGTCCTCGGGCGGAATCTGGTCGAGTCCGGGGACCGGGGTCTCGAAGTCCGAGTGGACCAAGAACGTGAGCAGGCCTGGAATCTCGACTCCGTAGCGAACCTCCTGCGCCTCCGCGTCGGGCCAGCCGAACAGCCACAGGCCGGTGGGCTCATCGCTACTCTCGAAGTGGCCTTCGAACGCGGCGATTTTGGCGGGCTGGTGCTCGGCAACCATCTGCGCCTGTGCATGCCCCGAGACCAGCTCACCCCACGAGGCCAAGCTGGCCACGATCAGCCCGATGACAAACGAGCGCTTGGCAAAGTCCTCATGGCGGCGCTTGAGCAGGTACCAGGCCGAGATGCTCATCACGAAGAAGCCGCCGAGGATGAACGCTCCGAGCAGCACGTGGCCGAGCCGATGCATCGAGCTTGGGTTGAAGATCATCGCCCAGAAGTCGACGATCTCCGCTCGCATCGCGCCGTCGTGTTCGACGAGCACGTGACCGGCGGGGGTGTGCATCCACGAGCTGGCGATCACGATCCACACCGAGCTGAACACCGAACCCAAGAACACCATCGAGGTGGCAAAGAAGTGCATGCGCCGGCCGACGCGGTCCCAGCCGAACACCAGCACGGCGAGAAAGCCCGACTCGAGGAAGAACGCGAAGATGCCCTCAGCGGCCAGGGCCGATCCGAACACGTCACCGACGAAGCGTGAGTAGGTCGACCAGTTGGTGCCGAACTGGAACTCCATCACGATGCCGCTGGCGACACCGACCGCGAAGTTGACCGCAAAAATACGAGTCCAAAACCGGGCCATCGCCTCGTAGCGCCGCTCGCCTGTCTTCATCCACAGGCCCTCCATGATCACCATGTTGAGTCCCAAGCCGATGGAGAGCGGCGGGAAGAGGTAGTGGAACATGATCGTGAGCGCGAACTGGGCGCGCGAGAGGAGGACGAGATCGAGTTCCATGGGAGGGGCTCTGTGGCGGTGCCGTACCGCTCGTTTGGGGCGTTGGCAAATCGGGCGTGCTGGGGGCCGGGGTAACGTATGTTAGTTTTGGAATGGTGGATGTCCGGATGTTCCAGGGGCGCTCGTGGGGGCTGGCACTGGTGTTGGGCACTGGATGCTCGTCCAACGGGGCGGACGGCGCGGGTACGGATGCGGGCTCGGACTCCTCGGGGGCATCGGCGGCCTCGAGCAGCGGCTCAGACTCGGTCGACCCCTCGGTGAGCAGTTCCTCGACCTCGGGGACCTTGAGCACGAGCGGGGCCGCGTCCACGGATGCGACCTCGGGCTCCTCGTCCACCGGACTGGTGTTTCCGATTCGATGCGACACGTTCGAGCAGGACTGCCCAGTCGGCTACAAGTGCAACCCCCACTCAAACGTTCGTGGGAGACCGACAGCCAGAGCGGCCTGGACTCCTGCGAGGTGGGCGCGGCCTGTCACAACAGGGACTTCTTTGCTCGAAGCGGACACTGTCTTGAGCTGTGCGGCGGAACGGCACAGAACCCAACGTGTCGCGATGAGGGGGACCGCTGCTTCGTGTCGACCTCGACTTCGCTGCACTCGTGCCTCACGCCGTGCACCCTCGATTCCGACACCTGCCGTCCGTATGAGCGTTGCGTACCCACCTTCACCGATGGCCTCCATTGTGTCGCGCTCGATGAGGGCCGCGGCCAGCTCGGGGATGCGTGCGTAGACCCAGCCGAGTGCGCAGATGGGCTCTTTTGTGGACCCTCGGCGCTGAGCCTGTGCGGCGAGGACAGCGAACTGTGCTGTCTCCCGTTGTGTGACGTGAACGCCCCGGACTGTCCCAACGAGCTGGTGTGCGCCCCGTGGTACAGCGATCCGCCCCCGGGCACCGAGCACGTCGGGGTGTGTCAGGACGCCGGCTGATCCGTCGCGTAGACTCGCTGCCGACGTGACCGAGCCGCTCCCATCCGCACCGCACACCGCGCGACAGGTCGCGATGCGGGCGCTGCTGGCCACGGCCGGGCTGTATGGGATCTACGCGGTGCTGGGCCTGGTGGGGCTACACCCGGACCTGCGCTACCTGGCGTTGGTGGGCGCGTTCTATTTCTTGCCGCAGTGGATGCTGAAGCGGGACGAGGACCGCCAGGCCAAGTATCAGGTCGGTCCCGGCGGGGTTGTGCCTCCGTGGGACTGGCGGGGAGCCAAGGTCGCGGGCGTGATGGCGCTGATCGTGTTCCCGCCGTTCATACTGGCGTTCTTCTGGTTTTACCAACAGGTCTGTGGCGGGGACCTCTGGGTGCTCTCGCCGGTCATCGGACTGGAGTCGCTCACCCCGGCTGCGGGCGGACTCGAGAACTACCTGAGCCGCCTGTGCCGGGCGCACGGTGGCGGATTTTGGCCGGAGTCGGTTCGCATGCCGACGGACTGGCTCGAGTACGGGGGCCTGGGAGTCGTGCTCGCGGTGGCGGTCGAAGTGTTCGCGATTGCGCTACCCGAAGAGGTGTTTCACCGCGGCTATTTGATGAGCGCGCTCGAGGAGCTGTGGCCACCCAAAGCAAGGGTGCTTGGCGTGAAGCTCGGGCTGGGAGCGGTGGCCGCCAGCGCTTTGTTTGCGGTGGGGCATCTGGTGGGGATGGCCGAGGTGTCTCGGTTGGCTACGTTCTTTCCGGCGCTCGTGTTCTCGTGGTTGTGGCGGCGCAGCAACACTCTGTGGGCGCCGGCGTTGTTTCATGCCGCATCCAACCTCTTGATGGCGGTTCTGCTCGCCAGTACCTTTCCCCGGTAGATCGGACGAAACATGGCGATTGGCGCGTTCTTTGACATCGACAACACGGTCCTGGAGGTCAACTCGGGCACCAAATGGATCGGGTACCAGTGGAAGACCGGTCAGCTCAGCGCCCTGCAGCTCGGACAGGCGCTGCTGTGGCTGGGCCAGTATCGCTTTGGGCTGCTCGACTACGACGCGATGGCGCGTAAGGTGTTGGCCCGGTATCGCGGCGACGCGGTGGATCCGATCTATGCCGAGGTCGCGACCTGGTTCGATCGGGAGGTGCGTTGGGCAATCTGCACCCAGGCCCGCGCCGCGATCGAGTCGCACCGCGCCCAAGGCCACACGCTGGTGCTGCTCACCTCAGCCACGCCGTTCTTGAGCAAGCCCGTGGCAGAGATCTTGGACGTGCCGCACGTGCTCTGCACGAAGCTGGAGATCGCGGACGGCCGGCTGACCGGTAAGCACTTCGAGCCGGCGTGCTACGGGGTCGGCAAGGTCTCGCACGCGGAATCCTTTGCCGCCGAGCACGACCTCGACCTGGATGCGAGCTACTTCTACAGCGACAGCATCTCCGACCTTCCGATGCTCGCGCGCGTGGGCCATGCCCACGTGATCAACCCCGACCCTCGGCTGCGCCGAGAAGCCCAAGCCCGTCGCTGGCCGATCACGTCATGGACGGCCGAGGGTGTCCCCCCGAAGAAAGACGACCATGCGAGACCTCGAGTTCGGTGAAATCGACCGGGCGCTGCAGCGCGCCTTCGACGAAGACCTCCCCTCCACCGACATCACAACCGTTGCGACCGTGCCCGCGGATGCGAAGGCGCGGGCGCAGATCGTCGCCAAGGCGCCGTTGGTGCTGTGTGGGCA
>CAYGTG010000326.1:0-7213 GCA_964352485.1 uncultured Nannocystaceae bacterium
GTGTCGCTGGGGCTGCGGCCGGCGGTGCGGCGTATCCGGCCGGGGCCGGCTGAGCCTGCGGAGCCGCCGCGGGCACGTAGGCCTCGACGGGCGCAGCCTGAGGCGCTGCGGCGGGCGGAGCCGCCACGGGCTCAGGTGCCGGCGCGGGCGCAGCCGCCACGGGCTCGGGTGCCGGCGCGGGCTCGGCCGCCTTCTTGTTCTTCTTTGCGAGGCGCGCTTTGAGGGCGGCCAGGTCGGTTCCGGGTTTCTTCGGTTTGCTCAAGGCTCGTCCCTCGATCGTTCGCCAAGCGGTTCGTGGGTCGGACCGGAGTAGGCCTCCCCAGCGCCGAACCATAGTGACAGGGCAAGAGGTGTGTCAACGCCGCGGCTCGCGCTTTCGCGCGGGGTGGGGGGCGAAGTGGGTCCCGTCCCCCGGTGACTCGTTTCAAGGGGCATTGAAGTTCCCGCGCTCCTGCGCCGGTGTGCAGGGGCGCTGGCGGGGTTGCCGGGGCGGCCCGGTGCGTCACACCCTGAGCGGGGCGCGCTGTCGTCCTCTCAGAAGCTGCCATGTCTTCCGCACCCGACCGCCGAGATCGTCTATCCACCCCGCGCACGGTGGGGGTGTTCGGCGGGAGCTTCGACCCGCCGCACATGGGGCACGCGCTGCTGGTGACGTTGCTCAGAGCGCAAGGGGAGCTCGACCAACTGATCGTGGCTCCGGTGTATGACCATCCGTTGGCCAAGGGGACGCAGACGCCGTTTGCGAAGCGGCTCGCGTGGACCCGCGCCGCGATGCAGATGCACGGTGGATTCGTCGAGGTCACCGACCTGGAGCGGACGCTGGCCGACGCCAACCCTGAGCAGCCGAGTTATTCGCTGCGGCTGCTGGACGCGGTTGCTGCGCAAAACCCAGGGGCTTCAGTGCGGCTGGTCATCGGCTCGGACATCGTGCGCCGCGGTGAGACCCAGCGCTGGCACCGGTGGGACGAGATCGAGTCGCGCTACCCGCCGCTGGTGGTGCCTCGAGCCGGCTACGCGGAGTCGGCAGACTGCGTTCTGCCGGAGGTCTCGAGCTCGGACGTACGGGCTGCGGTGGCACGAGGCGACTGGGACGCCGTGCAGCGCCGGGTCCCCCGCGCCGTCGCTGCGCTGCTGCGGACCCCCGACCGCGGGGAGCTGTGGGTCATCGGCCACGGCCACGTGGCGCGCCACGCTGAACCGTGGCTGGTCGAGCGCGGCTACCGCGTGCAGCGGGTGTCCGGTCGAGCGGTGACCGACGGAAGCGTGACCTGGCCTGCAGGCACGCCCGAAGCGGTGTGGATCTTGACCTCCGATCACGCCATCGCCTCGGTCGCGGATGCCTTGGCCGGGGCCGAGGTGTTGCCTGCCGGCGTGCCGGTGTTTCACGGCGCGGGTGCGCGGTCCTCTGCCGCGCTGCTCGGCGCGCTCCAGCCCCGGCACCCGGTGGGCAGCCTGCATCCGATCTGTGCGCTTCGCCGAGAGCGGAGCTGGCCCAGTCTGTTGGGGGAGGCGACGTTCGGTCTGGAGGGCGACCCCGACGCCGAGGCGTTTCTCGAGCGCCTCGTGGCGCCGCAGCCGTTCCTGCGACTCGGAGACCTCGATGCTCGGTCCCGGCTCGCCTACCACGCTGCGTGCGCCTTGGCGGCCAACCATCTCAGCGTCCTGGAGGCTCAGGCGACGGCGGTCCTGCGGAGCCAGGGGCACGCGTCGCAGGCGGCCCAGGAGGCCATCCAAACGTTGATGACGAGCGCGCTGGCCAACCTGCACGCGCTGGGCATTCCTCGCGGCATCACCGGGCCGATGTCGCGCGGCGACGTTGGGGCAGTGCAGGCCCACCTGGCTGCGCTGCAGGAGCCGACCCGGAGCCTGTACGCACGCCTCAGCGAGGAGCTTGGGGAACTCATCCGAGCCACGTCGCCGCCGAAGACCAGCGGCGGCGATTAGGGGGGTGCCACACTACCCCAGCTCGAAGCGTCCGCGCGCCCGGGTGACCGTCACTTCCGTGCCCGCGCGCAGTCGCCCGCGAAGGACCGCGTCGGCCAGGAGTGATTCGACCTCCCGCACCAGCAGATGTCGAAGCGGACGAGCACCTAGCGAGGGGTCGCGACCGGCGATTTCAACCAGGGCATCGGTCGCCTTGTCATCGAGCGCGTAGCGAATGCCGCGCTCCTTGAAGAGGCGGTCGCTGGAGGCACGAGCGAGTCGTGTGCAGATCCGTGCGAGGTCTGCGGCGGCCAGCGGATGCATGACCAGCGGCGCCTCGATGCGGTTCCACAGCTCGACCGGGAACGCTGCGCGGGCCGAGGCCAAGGCCGCCTCTTCATCCATGCGGGGCCCTCGCGAGGTCTGCGACACATGGCTCGATCCGAGGTTGCTGGTCATGACGAGCACCGCATGCCGGAAATCGACGGTCCGGCCGCGACCGTCGGTGAGCCGGCCTTCGTCCAACACCTGGAGCAGGAGCTGATGCACGTCTCGGTGGGCCTTTTCGATCTCGTCGAGCAGCACCACGCAGTGCGGGCGTCGAAGCAGGGGGTCGGTCAGGGCACCGCCTTGCTCGTGTCCCACATAACCCGGAGGCGCACCCACGACCCGGGCCACCGCGTGGCTCTCGGAGTACTCGGACATGTCCAGGCGGAACAGGGCGCCGTCGTCATCGAACAACGCCTGGGCGAGTGCCTTGGCGAGCTCGGTCTTTCCAACGCCGCTGGGGCCGAGCAAGAGCGTGGTCAGCACCGGCCGCTGACCGCCAAAGCCGGCGCGGTTGCGGCGAATCAGCTGCGCGAGCGTTGCCGTGGCGTCCGCGTGCCCGACGACCTGGTCGCTCAGTCGCTGCTCGAGGTCGAGCACGTCATGGTCTCCGCGCGCCTCAATGCGGGCGGCGGACAGACCGCTGCGCTCCGAGACGATCTGCAGCACGTGATCCCGACGAACCGTGGCATGGGGGCTGCGACGCGCGCGCGCGCAGGCCAGATCGAGCAGGTCCAGCGCCCGGGCCGGCATGGCGAGGCCCGTCAGATAGCGCTCGGCCCAGCGGGTGAGTTCGGCCAAACGCAGGTCTGGGCCCAGGGGTATGGAGTGCTGCTGCAGAACGTTGCGACTGGCCGACTTCACGGCTGCGCTCAGGGGAGCCCCGCGCAGGGGCTCGATGGTGATCGCATCGGCGGTCTGAAGCGCGCCGGGCAGCCAGTTGGCGAGACGACCGTGTCCCTCGGATGACACGATGGTGAGCACCCGGGGTGCCGCTTGGGTCCATGCGTGGCTCAGCGCGCCCAAGAAGGCAGGGGCGACCTCGGAGGGCACCCGATCGAGGTCATCGAAGACCACGATGCCGCCTCGCTCCGCGACAGCCTCCAGGTCCTCGGCCAGCGCCCCTTCGCTGTCGTAGCCGGAGGCGAGCAACCGATACACCGGAGCCTCAAAGTGCGTCGCAAGGTGCTGCGCGAGCAGGCTGCGGCCGCTGCCAGGCGGTCCGACGAGCAGCGGGACGCGGACCCCCCGGCGACCGAGCGCGTCGCACAGCTGGTCGAGTTCGCGCGTGCGCCCCTCGAGGGGGGGCAGCTGCTCGGGGTCGATGCGGTACGCCTCCAGGTCGGCCGGCGCAGGTGCGCCCGCGAGCGGCTCAGGCTGAGCCTGCGGCGCGAGCTCGGGCACCGTCTGGGGTGCGGGGAGGGCAGAGGCCTCGGCGACGCGGGTGGAGGCTCGAATGCCGGCCCGAATGATCGGACGCCGCGCAGGCGCGCTCTCGGGCGCGGCGCGGCGGGAGTTTCCGCCGGGCGCGGGCGCGGGCGCGGTCACGGTGCTGGGCGGACTTGTCGGTGCGTCGTCGGGTCCGCGGGGCGTCCGCCGAGGGCGGGTCCGAACATGGGCGCTGGCCGGGCGTCGGTCCCGGGCCATCCGCGCGCCGCCGGGACGTTCCGCCTCTGCGTGCCCGCGCGGTGGCGTGACCGTTCGCTCGGCGTTCCGGAGCAACAAGATGACCTCGCGGCGAAGCGCGGAGCACTGCAAGCCGACCTGCTCGAGGAGCTGGTAGGCGTGGCACTCTGCGGTCCGGCAGATCGCCAGCAACTGTTCGAGGTCACCCGGTCCTCCGCCGCGCGCCTCGAGGCGGTGCTTCCAGTCCGCCGATTCGGGTCCCAGCACGGCGTCGAGGTCCCGACGCGCCGCGAGGAGCTGTCCGGGGCTTACGCCGAACCGCCCAAGGAGCTCGCCCACGGGATCCCGGGTCCCGAGATCTTGCAGGAGGTCACACGAGTTCTCCGGCCCGAGCTGGGCCGGTCCCCGGCTGCGCGCGCTGGTTCGCAGGGGCGCATCGAGCTCGTGCAAGCGTGCCATCGTGCACGAACGTACAGCCGCGTCCGGTCAGACCCCAAAAACTGGCGAAGTCGGGCCACGGCCGCGCGCGTAGTGGTGCCCCGAGGCGCTCGGGGCGGGGCCACTCAAGGTCCCGCCCGGCCCGTCGATGACCCACAGTGCCATGGATACGGTCTCGTTCAGGAAGTTCGCAGTCTCTTTGCCACGGGTTCGTCGCAGCGGTTGGCTGCTCGCCGCCGCGTTGGGGATGAGTCTCGTGGCGAGCCCTGTGTGGGCCTCTGAGGAGAGCGCGATGCTCGAACTGCAGATCGAGCTGGCGGACATGGTCGAACAAGACGACGAGCGGAGCGTTTCCGCGCTTCGCAGCCGGGTCGACGAGGGGCTCCCTCCCGCGGCACTCACCGCCATGCTCGATGCCTGTCTCGAGCACCCCAGAGCCGCGCTGGAGCCGCTGCTGCGGGACCTCGCGGGCCACCGCACCTCTGCGATCCGCGCCCGTTCGCTGCTGGCGTGGGCCGGGTTGGGGCCCACCGAGTCGGTCGACGCAATCCAGGCCGCGGCCGACGATCGAGACGCCGGAGTGCGCCGGTTGGCGGTTGTCTTGGCGAGATTGCATCCCAGTGACCGGGCCGACGCCGTGGTCGCGCAGCTGCTCGAGCACGACCCCGCGCTGGCCGAGGACGTGGGCGGCCAGGGCCTGTCCACGCCAGACGAGCCGGACCAGCCGGACCAGCCCGACGCATCAGAGCAGGGAGGCGCGTCGTGACCCGCGAGATTCTCGTCGCGCTGGGGCTTGGGCTGGGGTTGAGCTCGGGCTGTGCGGGCCGAAGTCTGGCCGTGCACAGCGAGCCCGGCGGCAACCTGCTGGCGCTGACGGCCAAACAGGGGGCCCGCGAGGACCGGGATCATCACGACCGTCCCTTGGTCGTGATGATCGAACACTCGGGGCTGCGGGCCGTGGACCCGAGCACCGCCCAGGACCGATGGACCTCGTCGCTGCGGGCCACCGGCCACCTCACCGCGAATGAAACCGCGGTCTTCGTGCCGCTGTCCGGCCATCGGCTGGCGGCCCTGGACCGGGCCTCGGGTGCCGTGTTGTGGAAAATCGAGCTCCCCGGCGAGGCGCTCTCGGGCGTCGCCGCCAACGACCGAACGGTGGTCGCGACCGTCCTCGATCACCGCAAGGGTCGGTCGCGTGCGGTCGGCATCTCAGCGCAGGATGGCCAGCTTCGGTGGATGCGACGCACGCAGGGCCGTCTGGGCAGTCCCGCGGTGGTCGGCACCGTCGCGCTGGTCCCGGTCGGAAACCAGGTGGTGGCCCTGGGCACTGCGGCGGGGTGGGAGCGAGCCCGACTGGATCTCGGCGGTCCCGCCCCGCAGGGGGACGACATCATCCCGGCCGTCGAGCGGGTGAGTCGCGATGGCGCGGCGCTGTACGCTGGCACGGACCGAGCCTGGGTGGATCTGCAGAGCGCGACCTCTGGCCACCTCGACGGGCTCCGTGAGATCCAGGGCTACGGCGAGGTGTTCTCGACCAACGAGGGGCTCGATGCCGGCCACGCCGATGCGGAGCGACTCCGGCTGTGGGTCGACCTCTCGGCGACGACGGCCGGCCATCGAGACGCGGTGTTTGTCTGTCGCCGCGCGGTGGTGGCGATGCGTGTGGACGACGAAGGGACGCCCCGCCTCGCGCAATGGACGTACCTGAGCCAAGGGCCGGAGTTTGTCGGGTTCGACGTTCTGGGGGACCGCGTGGTCTTGGTGCGGGAAGACGGGCTGCTCGTGCAGCTGTCGCGGACCGATGGCGCGGAGCTGGACCGGGTCGCGGGAGCGGCTGCGACCCGCGGCGCGCTGATGCTGGACCTTCCCGACACGCTCGAGGGGTCCCGGCGACCCAAGCCGGAGCGAGAGCAACGGCTGGCGATGATGCGGGACCTCATCCTCGACGCCGACCCGCGGCTGCTGCCCGCGCAGCGCCTAGCGATCGAGATCTTGTGGAGGGATGACGATGCGGACGTCCGCGACGCCGTCGCCCGCATCGCGCACGGAGAGGTTCGCGACGAGCCCGGCGCGGCATCGGCGGAGCTTCGTGCCCACGCCGCGCAGCGCTTGGCCGAGCCGTGGGGCACACCCGACGCCGATCAGATCGCGGCGCTGCGGCGGGAATTGGCCGCGCGTCCGTCGTTCCTGCGCGACGTACGACCCCCCGTGGCCGTGCTGGCGCGCCGGGCGGTTGCCGCGGGAGAAACGTCGATGGTCGCGGACCTGGTCGAACTCCTCAACCACCCCAGCACCGAAGCCGCCGACCTGGATCCCCTGGTCCGGGCCTTGGGAGAGCTGGGCACGCCACAAGCGCTGGACGCCATCTCCTCGTTCTTGAGGCGCTACCACGCAGACGACGGCGTGTTGTACGAATCGGCGGCGCTCACATCAGCCGTCGACATCCTCTCGGGAGACGAGGCACACGCCGCCGTGCTGCGAGAGCTGCTCGGTGACCCCTTCACCGCGCCTGGATTGCGTGATTACATCGCGGGCCGCGTGCCGCAGCCGGTACCGCGACCCGCCCCCGATGTCTCCGAGCACCCCCCCGAAATCGCGGCTCTATCAGCTCCGGGTCTGTGACGGCCCCAGCTGCGGAGTCACCCATGAGAGCGAAGTCCTCGTCGAGCTCGCCGAGCAGGTCATCGAAGGCGATCCCGCCCTCAAGGGGCGGGTCGGTGTGTGCAGCTACACCTGCTTCGGGCGCTGCGAAGACGGCCCCAACCTGTTCGTGCACCAGTTGGACGAAGAGGACGAGCGCTACGAAGACCCCGATGACGACGCGCTCGAGGAACAGCGCGGCTTCTACACCGACCTCGACGCGGAGAAAATGCGTCGGATCCTCAACGAGCACTGCAAG
>CAYGTG010000326.1:7223-7951 GCA_964352485.1 uncultured Nannocystaceae bacterium
CCCATCCCCGACCTGGTCGGGGAGTATTGATCTTGGCAGGGGCCTTAGGCCTGGTCTTGGCAGGGGCCTTTCGCAAAGGCCCCTCGCTGCGGCAGCCAAGCGGCCTTCGCTTCACCCGAAACGAGGCGGCGGTTGCCGCCTGATTCGTCTTGGCAGGGGCCTTAGGCCTGGGCCAGTCGGTGGGTGCCGCGCTGAAGGTAGGTCATGAAGGTGGTGGGGTCGATGTTGGCTCCGCAGACCAGGATTCCGACCTGCTGTCCTTGAAGGCGTTCTCGCAGCGGGCCCCACAGGGCGGCCGTGGCCGCAGCGCCGGCGGGCTCGACCGCGAGCTTCATGCCTTCGAAGAGACGGACCATGGCTTCGCACAGGGCGTCGTCGTCGACGGTGACGACCTCGTCGACGTAGCGGCGACACAGCTCGAACGAGTAGGGGCCCGCATGGGGAGCGCCGAGCGAATCGGCGATGGTCGTCACCCGCTCGATGGTGACCGGAGCCCCGGCGGCGAGGCTTTGGGTCATGGAGTCGGCGCCGAGCGGCTCGACCCCGTAGACCTTGCACTGCGGGCGCAGCTGTTTGACGGCCGCGGCGATTCCGGCACACAGGCCGCCGCCGCCGATCGGCACGATGACCGCGTCGAGGTTTGGCCGCGCGTCCAGCCACTCGAGGCCGACGGTGGCGGTGCCCAGCGCGGTGGTGGGCCCCTCGAACGGGTGAAGGAACGTGCGCCC
>CAYGTG010000327.1:0-7950 GCA_964352485.1 uncultured Nannocystaceae bacterium
CTGGAGAGCTGAGTTACGAGGACGCTTTCCGCCGCGATATGCTCAGGGCCCTCTCGGGACTTATGGTCGAAAACGGCACGGCATTGGTACCGACGATGGGTGTTTATGAGGTTTTGTCGTACTCCCAATCTAATCGGGAGGCAATGGCAAAACACCCGCTCATTGATTACGTGAATCCGATCTACAAAGGCTACTGGCTACAGGCTGACCCAGGCGAGGAGCTTACCAGCGAGGGCGTCAAGGCCGAGCTGAGCGATGCGGAGATTGCCTCGCTCCAGTATTTTGCGAGCACAGAGCACGGGAAGTGGGTCGAGATCATGCATGACGAGGGTGTTCTCATTCTCGCCGGCGTCGACGCGCCCAATCCCGGCATGTTTCAGGGCTATTCGCTTCACGATGAACTCGACCACATGGTTTCCCGGGCTGGCATGAGCAATTATGAAGCACTCAAAACAGCCACGGTTAATCCGGCTATTTACTGGAGAATCGAAGGTCAGCGCGGCGTCATCGCACCCGGTGCCGAAGCCGATTTTATCTTGCTGGCAAACAATCCAATCGACGATATCGCCAACACCAAGACCATTCAGGCAGTTATGGCGGACGGTCAGTGGCTGGATCGTGCGAGGCTGGACTCTCTGCTGAAAGAAGTGCATGACGCATACGCTGCTCAGGCGAAAACTATGGAAGAGGGCGGTGAGCCGGCTGCGGGGTTCCCGGTGCATCTGCATGGCGCCCGCAAGCATCGTATTGATTAGGTCGGCCAAACGTTGATATCAGGCAAACCAATGCCCATCCCTGATAGCTTGAGTTCGGCTCCGCTCGCGCTTGGGAGGCAAAATGGCCACTGACAATGAGACAGTACGCGCGCCTGGTGAGACGCGGCAAGGTTCTGTGTTGGGGTTGTTCACCGGCTGTTTTTACGCCGCAGTATCTATTACCGCAGTATCTCTTGCCGCAGGCGTATCGGCATGCCCGGCCGAAAGCGAAGTTGATCTGCTGCTTCGTGCCACCACAATTGTCGACGTTCGAACGGGCCAGGTGCTGCCCGCAAGGGATGTAGCAATCGACAACGGGCGTATCTGCGCCATATCGCAGAGCTCGGATGAAGCGCTAGTCAGCGCTGGCCATGAAATCGATGGTCGTGGCCGTTTTCTCATTCCCGGTCTGATGGAAATGCACGGGCATGTCGATACGCCCGAGGCGATGACGCTGTATCTGGCCAATGGCGTGACAACCGTGCGCAATCTCTGGGGTGAGCCTTGGACACTGGCGCTGCGCGATCAGCTTGAGGAAAGCCAGGGCGACTACCCGCGCCTGCTGACGGCGGGTCCGATTGTCGATGGGTCGCCGCCTATCAATTACCCCTTTGTCGTCGTGACCGATGCACGGGAGGCCGACGCGGAGGTCGCGCGGCAGGCCGCGGCCGGCTACGATTTTGTGAAGATCTACTCCAATATGTCGCCGAACGTGTTTGATGCGATGATCGCGGCCGGTAAGAAGTACAACATGGAGATCTCCGGGCATTTACCCCACGACGTGGCGTTTCCTCATGCGCTGGATTCGGGGATGCGCACCATGGAGCATTTTTTGGAGGTGGCAGACGAGTTACTGCGTTACCCCCCGTCCGTAGATCTCGATCTTTACGTGGTCTACCCGGAGACGCAGCGCCTGCTTGAGGCCGTCGGCCGGGGTGAGGTCAGTCTTGACGACATTGTTGATCGGGGAAGGATTGCTGAAGTGGCTGCACATGCCGCAAAAAGTGATACCTGGTTCGACCCCACGCTGATGCCGATGCGTAACTTCACCAGCGACTGGAATCAAATGAATCCTGATTGGCAGCGTTACCTGCCACCGGCAATAAAAGCCTATTGGGAGGGGGCCTGGGCTGCACGAGAGGGATGGACTGCAGATGCGCGTCGCGGTGAAGACGCGCTCTATGCCCTGCGCCTCGAGTTGTTGGGCGCGATGCACAAGGCGGGCGCACATGTGCTGGCCGGCACGGATGCGCCGGTACCGGGCATGTACCACGGCTTTTCTCTGGTTGACGAAATACAGCAGTTAACGCGCGCCGGGCTGACCAATGCGGATGCCCTGCGTGCTGCCACGCTCGAGGGCGCGCTCTACTTGAAGCGTGAAGGAGAGTTGGGCGAGGTGGTTACGGGTGCCCTGGCAGATCTGGTGCTGTTAGAGGCCAACCCGCTGGAGGATTTGCAGAACCTGCGCAGCGTTGTCGGGGTCGTCAGGGCGGGTTACTGGCAGGACGAGGCCGCACTCAGCGAGCGCCTGGAGTCCATAGCGGCGCAATACGCTGCACAGGAGGCGCTGTTTGATGGTGCGCCACAGTTTGCTCCGGCGCAGACAGATACAAACGAAGAACTGGTTCGGACCACCGCGGTAAAGGTCGCGAATGATCCGGTGGATTTCCTCGGTGGGGATGGAAAAACCGCCGCCCGTCTGATGGTCGAGGAAACAGACGCTGCGCTGGCTATCAGCCTCGCCCGTCGCGACGGCAGTGGCCGATGGGGCGTCACCAGGGTTTCCATGGCGCCGGATTCCGTGGCTATCGTGCAGGCAGACGGAACGAAGCTGACACTGGCTAAGGCAGATGGCGTGTGGGAACTGCGCGAGGGCAAGGCTGTTCGCTGGTGGCTGCCTTCGCAAGGGTATGTACTGCCCCTTACGGGCAC
This sequence comes from uncultured Nannocystaceae bacterium, assembly GCA_964352485.1. Taxonomy (GTDB): domain Bacteria; phylum Myxococcota_A; class Polyangia; order Nannocystales; family Nannocystaceae; genus CAJXVA01. The sequence continues at coordinate 2,688 of CAYGTG010000327.1, forward strand.
GCCTGTTGATATCGCCCTGTTCGCGCAACTTGACAAATGGTCAGCCATGGAGGCGACGCCGCTGCATGTCTGGCGCTGTGATCTGGCTGCGAGCTGTGATGGATTACCCGTCGCTGCTTACGCCGATGTTGCAGGCTTCGAGAAGATAAACGCGGTGTTTTCAGGGGCTGATCGTATTGATGTGTCGGCGCGCGGACTTGGCAAGACACAGATATGGGTAGGAGCCGGGCCATTTTACGGTGGTCAGCCCATTCGAATGCAGGCGGGTACGAAAAGCGTCTGGGAGCGACTCCGCTAACGCGGCGTCCGCAGTTGGTAAACGGGAGAACGGTTTATGTCGGGCAAGGGGATACACAGTTTTGTTAGCGCAGCTCTTCGACGATCCGCGCGTCGCTTCGTGTGTGTGGCGATAAGCCTCACAGCGCTGCTTGCGCTACCGGCAAGCGCTGATCCCTTGGCCCTTGTTGGCGGCTTGCTGATTGACGGCAAGGGCGGGAAGCCTGTGAAGGACGCCACGGTGCTAATCGAAAACGGCCGCGTGGTTGCCGCCGGTAGGCGCGCTGAGGTTGATGTGCCCGACGGAGCGACGGTCATCAACGCCGAAGGCAAGACGATGATGCCCGGTCTTGCTGACATGCATGTACACCTTCTAGGTGGCTGGGATGGTGTATCGGTGGATATGCTGGGCTACCAGCGGTATTTAAACTCTCTGCTCTATGCCGGTGTTACAACGGTGCTCGATACCGGCAATGTGATGCCCTACATCATTCAGATGCGCAACGAAATTGCCGCAGGCCGGTTGACCGGCCCACGCATCTACAGCGTTGGCGCGCTGGTTGATGGGCCGGATCCCGCCTGGCCGCCGCTTGCATTTGCCCTGAGCTCGGCGGCGCAGATTCCCGGTATTGTTGAGCAGTTAACCGCGAACGGCGTCGATGCCATCAAGGCTTACGGGGGACTGTCAGTACCGCAGTTGCGAGCCCTGGTGGCGGAGGGTAAAAAGCATGACCTGCCAGTCATCGTCGATTTCTGGAGTCGTACTGGTTCTTATGATGCGGCCGCAACTGCGCCGCACGCCTTCGCGCACTTACCGCCGCGCCTGCTCTCTGATGAAGCACTGGGCATGATTGTCAGCAATGGCATTCATTTCCAGACCACATTGGCTGTCAAAGAGAGCTTTTCTTTCCGGCGGCTTGATGATCTTTCCTTTCTCAATTTTCCCCTGATACGGGATACCAGTCCGCCGGCTTTTATTGAGCAACTGCGCGCGTACGCGCAGTCCCCGCGAGATGCCGATCGCGTACAGCGTCGTACCGAGAACTTCAGCGTCGGCATGGCATCCGTACCGCGTCTGCAAAAGGCGGGCGTGATGCTCGTTGCGGGTACCGATGCGCCCTACCCGGGCGTGATGCTGGGCGAGGGACTGCATCGCGAGCTTGAGTTGTTAGTTGAAGCAGGTTTGACGCCTCTCGAAGCGCTGCAGACTGCCACCCTCAACGCCGCCCGCCTGATGGGGGACGAAGGGGAGTGGGGAACACTGGCTCCGGGGCAGCGCGCTGACGTTCTACTTATCAACGGACGGCCGGATCGCAATATTTCAGAGACGCGCAATATCGACCTGGTGATTCAGCGCGGCGTGGTGCTTGATCGTAGCGCACTCACGCTGGACCCCGCGACGGATCCAGGCTTTTTACCCGGCACCGCGGTAGACGGTGGGCAGTTTTAAGGACTTGTTTAGTTAGGCCGTAGCAAACTCTGGAAGCGAATATGTTCAGTTATCTCAGGTCCCTCGCTAGTTTACTTTTGCTTTTATCGGCCGGTGCGGATGAAAATTATCAGTGCATCACCTAGCGATCGGAACGGATCTTTGCGCATGCTGTTGTAGGTCAATTCCTAGACCATGCCTGCCCAAATCTCATCCGAGTCAATTCCTAAACCATGCCTGTCCAAATCTCATCTCCAAATCTCATCATCCAAACCATGCCTGTCCAAATCTCATCTCAAATTTCATCTGGTCCAAATCTCATCTGTCCAAATCTCATCAATCGGTCGCTGAGGCCCTGGGCTATGAGTATCAGGATGCGCTGAGCGCGCTTACTCAGGTAGCCGCCGCGTAACCAAAACGCTTAAAGACAACGGAGAATGTAGACGATGACTGACACACCACTGGACCTTGACGCCCTGACCACCATGCTGGACTCCAGCCCTTTTCACCAGGTACTGGGACTGTCGATAGAGAGCACAGATACAGCCACACAGACCCTGGTCATGCGCCTGCGCTACGACGACAAAATTTCCCGCGCTGCAGGCACCGGCCAGCATCACGGCGGGGTCATCGCCAGCCTGATCGATATCGCCGGCGACTTTGCGCTGATCTGGCAACTCGGCCACGGCGTGCCGACCATCAACTTCCGCACCGACTACCTGCGCCCCGGCATCAACACTGACCTGATCGCGCATGCGCGGGTGCGCAAAATCGGCCGCACGGTATCAGTCTGTGATATCGACGTGGTTTCAGAGGACGGCAAGCTGCTCGCTATCGGACGCGGGACCTACGCAACCGCGGCCGGCTGATGAGTGCCAACTGAAAAGTAATCCCCGGCAACAGGTAACACTCTCCAGGTCACTCACTCGTCACCGGGTTCAGAGCAGGAAAAAATCAGCCCTGTCTCAAGATGGGCCACTTCGCTGCGCGTAGTCAGGGCATCCATGGCAAAGTCCCGCAGCGCGTCCGAATCTCGCACACCGATGTGCACGAGAAAGTCATCCGCACCGGCAATGTGGTAAAGACGCAGTACTTCCCGCAGGCTCAATACATAGTCACGAAAAGATGCGACGTCGGCAGCTGTATGCTGCTTGAGACGCACGGCGATGAGAGCCTGAAGACCCATACCCAGCGCCGCCGGATCCACCTCCGCGCGATAGCCCCGCAGCACTCCGCTGCGCTCCAGCTGACGCGTGCGTACCAGGGTTGTCGAGGGCGCCAGCCCCACCCGGAGCGCCAGCTCCTTGTTGCTCAACCGCGCATTGTTCTGCAATTGCCGAAGTATTTCGAAGTCTGTTTCGTCCAACGCAGCCATAAGCACTAATTCTGTATTAAATTCGGTTATGATATTTCATAACAAATATAATACATACTTACTCCGTAAATTATGAATTTAATTCACAATAACCGCGGAGTCTTATTATGAACGCGCTAGATCCCATCGAGGCCCTCGCCAACCTGCGCCATGAGTTCGGCGAGCATGGCGGTGTCAACATGTCCATCGAAGCCAGCTCTACCTTTACCGTCGTGGACTCGACGACGATGCCGGAGATCTTCGCAGGACGTAAAGGCCCGGAAAGCGGTGGCTGTTATCTCTACGGCCGACACTTCAATCCGACGGTTTACAGCCTTGGACGGCAGCTTGCAGCGCTCGAGGGAACCGAAGCTGCCTACTGTAGCGCCAGCGGTATGGGAGCGATCTCTGCGGTCATACTCGCCCTGTGTAATGTCGGCGATCATGTGGTCGCCAGCAACACCATCTACGGTGGTACCTGGGCACTACTGAATGACTTTATGCCGGCAAAAACCGGCGTGGGCACCAGCTTTGTCGACACCACCGATCTGGACGCCGTCACTGCAGCGATAACGCCGCAAACGCGGCTGCTATACGTGGAGAGCATGTCCAACCCGACACTGCGCGTGGCAGACATACCCGCGCTGAGTCAAATCGCAAAAAACGCCGGGATTCCGCTGGTGGTCGACAACACGTTTACGCCGCTGGTGCTCTCACCGGCACGACTGGGCGCCGATATCGTTGTACACAGCCTGACCAAGTTCATCGGTGGTGCCTCGGACCTTATCGGGGGCGCGGTCTGTGCCAGCGCCGAATTCATCGGCAGCCTGATGGACCTGCATACGGGACCGCTGATGATCCTGGGGCCCACGATGGATCCGACCATCGCTGCGAGTGTTTCGCTGCGCTTGCCGCACCTTCCGCTGCGCATGGCAGCGCATGGAGAGCGTGCGCTGGCGCTCGCGCAACGCTGCGCAGATCTCGGAGTGAACGTCAGCTACCCGGGATTGCCCGAGCACACGGATCACGCACTGTTTGATCGCTTACGGCATCCCGAGTACGGCTATGGCGGGCTGCTCACCATCGACGCCGGCGATGAGTCAACAGCAATGGCCCTCATGAATACCCTGCAGAATGACCATCAGTTCGGTTACGTGGCGGTGAGCCTTGGCTACTTCGATACGCTGATGTCCTGCTCTGCGTCGAGTACCTCCAGTGAGATGCCCGAGGAAGCGCTTGCGACAGCGGCGATCGGTCACGGGCTGGTGCGGATGGCTGTCGGGTACACCGGTACCCTTGAGCAGCGCTGGGAGCAGCTGGCAGCGGCGCTGCGTGCCACAGGGCTGGCCTGAAAGGCAAAACAGCCTGTATGTGCGGCCGTTCCGGGCGGCGAGCAATCCAGGGGTGAAGACAATGAAAAACGAACCCGCAATTGACTCAGTGCAAGACGCGCTTGCCGATGACCGTCGCGAATGGATCGATGCGCTGGAATCAATCCACCGGGAGTTCGGGGAGGATGGCGTCCGACACATCGTGCGCACGCTCCAGAACCACGCTGTCGGACGCGGCATCGTGCTCGGCGAGCCCACGCTCAATACAGCCTACGTGAATACGATTCCCGTTTCAGAGCAACCCGCCTACCCCGGCAACCTCGAGCTCGAGAAGCGCATCGAAAACATCATCCGCTGGAATGCCATGGCCATGGTCTTGCAGGCCCAAGACGCCGGCACGGGGGTGGGTGGTCATTTTGCAACCTACACATCTGCATCGACGATGCTCGAAGTGGGCTTTAACCACTTTTTTCGGGCCGCTGGCGAGGGGGATTCGCGCGGCGATATCGTGCTGCCACAGCGCACAGCGCCACTCAGCACCGGGCATTTACGCGCGCGCTTATCTTGAGGGCCGCCTGAGCGCGCAGCAGCTCAGAAACTTCCGTCGCGAGCTCGGCTCGCACGGTGGGCTGTCATCTTACCCCCATCCCCGGTCCATGCCGGACTTCTGGCAATTGCCCAACGCATCTATGGGGCTGTCCACGCCGGCGGCCATCTACCAGGCCCGCTTTGCCAAATACCTCGCCAATCGCGGCCTGAAGACCGAGGCAGCGAACCGCATCTGGTGCTTTATCGGCGACGGGGAGTCCGACGAGCCGGAGGTCCTTGGCACCATCAAGATGAGATTTGGATGAGATTTGTGGATGAGATTTG
>CAYGTG010000328.1:0-7950 GCA_964352485.1 uncultured Nannocystaceae bacterium
CGCGAGGTTCGCGAGCGGGGGTTGGGGCTTCGAGCCTCAGTTTGGGCAGCTCACGGGCTCTAGCGGGCCGAAATCGGCAACCTGCAGTGCCCCGGCTTGAGAGCGGAAGTCGGCCCGAACGTGCTGCGGCGTGTGCACAGCCCCACTGACCCGAACCTCGTCCATGACACCCGTGAGCGTGCCCCACTCTCCGTGACCGATCTCGAACGGGAACGGAGGCTTGTCCGTGTCCAGGATGCCCCCGGCAGCCGAGGTCATCGTCCCGCGGGGGTCGCCGTTGAAGTAGACGGTGGTCTCTGCGGCCTCGGGGTCGCGGACGAGTGAAAGGTGAAAGAACTCGCCGATCGGGAGCGACTCTTGGCTGCTCGCCCCTTCGATTTCTCCTTCAACCTGATGCTGGCAAAAGAGTGTTCCTCCGGAGTCCGAGTTGTGCCAGCAGCGAGGGTAGAAGAAGTCGCCGTTGAGGCGCTGAAAGAAGCTGCCCCGGCTCGCGGGGTCCTTGGTGTCGATCCGGGCCCACGCCGAGATGGAGTACGCCTCGAGCTGTCCTTGAAATGTCGCCGCGATCTCGATGACGTCGTCGTCGCCATCAAAGGCGGTCGCCGAGCCGAGCTGACCTTCGACGTGCTGATCTGCGGTCATTGCTCCCAGGAGCACTCCGGGTTCTTCAGGCGTGGCCGCGTTGCTGGTGATGTCGCCGTCGAGACCCATCGGCGCATCATCGAGGTGCCACACGCCGAGGAAATCGGTCGACCACACAGCGGTTGTATCGGGGGCCTCGAGGTCGGGGACGAAGGTGAACGTGACGGTGAGCGTCTCACCCGCGGCGAACGTGGGCAGCTTCACCCACAGGGCCGGTGTGTCATCGAACTGATCGGCGCGTTCGTAGGGGAGCACGCTGCCCGCGGCGTCCGTGATTCGCAGACCGTAGCCGCCCGAGGTGAGTCGCGCGCGACCCTTGGTCCACGCGTCCAGGGGCAGCCAAAGCACGTAGTCACTCAGACCCGCGGCTGGGGAGAACGTGCCGGTATCGATGGTCACCTCGGCCGAATCACAAGGGCTGATGCCGCCGGAGTCGGAGCTGGACTCCGCGGTCGGGCCGGAGTTCGTCGTCGAAGACGTGACTCCGGAGGTGAGGGGCTCCGTCGTGCTGTCCGTCGCCGGGGGCTCCGCGTCGATGCAGGCTCCGGGGGATTCTGCGGCGTTGGGCGAGCGTGCCCATCCACTTTCACAGCGCCCCGTCGTCTCGGGGTAGGCACATGCGGCGTCATCGAGGCAACGACCCGCAGCGCCCTCGCGATCGCAATCCCCGTCGCGCTCGCACTGATACGCGCCGAGGGAGGGGCATCCCGCAAGTACGAGTCCCCCCAAGATCAGCCCTGCGCGCCGCATCGCACAAACGAGCATAACACCGGCGCGATGGGCTTGGACTCAGCCCTCCTTGTCTTCTTCTCCGGCAGCGGTTTCAGCAGCGGCTTCGGGCTTGTCTTCCTCCGCGGCGGCAGCGGCGGGGTCGCCGTAGTCGCACACGTCGGGGAGCGGCTTGTCCTTGAAGGAAGCTTTGGCTGCCATGCCGTAGCCCTTGCCGAACGCCTCACACTGCTTGTCCTCGGTCTGCATGGCGACGCCAGAGCACGAGAGGTTGATTGCAGCCGGGTCGGCCTTGCCCTCTCGGGCGATGACCATTTCTTCGCAACAGCGGATCGCCTTGGTGCAGGCCTCGGACTCGCTTTGCATGGCGAGCTTCGATTTCCGGCCGTTGGCTGGCGCCTCGTCCTTCTTGTCGCTGTCTTTCTTGTCGCCGTCTTTCTTGTCGGCCGCCTTGGCGTCTTCTTTCTTGTCGTCGCAGCCCGCGATGCCGCCGGTGACGGAGAAGAGCAGGACAGAAAGAAGAGCAGCGGTGCGCTTGGAGCGGTTGAGCATCGCGCGGACGATACCACCGGCGTTCGGAGCGATCAGCCGAACAGCTCGTCGACCGTTCCGGAGACCTCACCCATCTCGTGGTCGATGCCGACGGCCTGCAACGCGGAGTTGACCACCTGCGCGGGGTGTCCCCCGGGCCGGGAGATGTGTTGTCCGCCCATGGCGTTGAGGCCACCCGCACGGCCGGCGATCAGCACAGCCATGTTCTCGCTCGAGTGGACGCTGAGCGCATCGCCGGACTCGGGGTCAAAGCCCCAGCCACCTTCGAACAACATCACCATCGCGGTGTGCTCGAGCAGGGAAGAGCCATCGAGCTCCTGGGTATCCCGCAGCTTTTCGACGAGCCGACCCCAGTGCTTCACATGCCAGGCGACGCCGTCGCTGACCGCGTTGAGGCCGACTTCGCCTCCGCCAACACCGTAGTGCCCGAGCTCGTGGATGTCGCTCGCTGCCCCGAACAATGGGTTCGCGTTCAGGAAGCACTGCGCCATCGTGTACATCATGCTGCCCGAGCGGCTCAGATCGCAGGTGAACGCCATGGCCATGAGGTCCGTGAGGACGGTGGCACGCGACTCTTCGTCCGAGTAGGCGCCGCCCGATTCGTAGCCACCGGTGTCGCCGTTCTCGACCGACCCACCGATCGGGGGATCTTCGCCAGGATCGGGGAGCAGCTCGCAGTCACCTTCCGTGGGCGCGCTGACTTCGTCGAGCCGTCGCTCGAGATCGCGGAGCTCATCGAAGTGCCGCTGCATCCGTTGCTTGTCGGCCGTGCCCAGACGGGTCATCAGCGATTGCGCATCCTCGAGGACCAGGTCGACCGCCGAGCGACGGCGCCGAAGCGCGGAGAGAGCCGCGGCTGCGTCGGCCGGGTCGGGAGGAACAAAGCCGGTGAAGAGCGACTCATAGGCCAGACGGGGGCTCTGAATCGGGTCGATCGGGATGATGCTCCCGCCCTCGTCACGGTACGTGATCCGGCCGCGATCTCCCCCGTCGCCGTTGCTGCCGCGGTAGTAGGCGGCCTGGACTCGATAGTTGAGGAAGGGGTGCAGGGTGTCGCCGCCCAACCGCTCGGCCGCGATGACTTCGGAGGTGGCTCCGTTGGCGGACTCGTTGCTACCGCTGATGGAGCGGACGCCGCTGATGAGCGGAGCGGTCGAGTGCGCGTGCCAGCCGATGTGACGGCCCCCCGACGGGATGCTTCCCTCTTCGCCCCAGGGGATCTCGAGGTCGGTGACCACCGAGACCTCGTCGCGGATCCCGAGGTCGGCAATCGGCTGCAGCGCCCGCTTGATGTCGTAGCCAACACCGAGTGCGTCGGGCTTGAGGAGGTCGTAGTCGAAGGTGGGGAAGCTCGTGGAGGTTCCGGCAAAGCCCACGAAGTAGCGCTTGGGGATGTCGGCACCAGCGCGAGCGGTGCCGCTCATCACTTCGAGCGCGGGCAAGGCCATGGCGAAGCCCGCGGTACCGCGGAGCAAGGATCGTCGAGACAGTCTGAAGCGAGGCATGTTCGTCAGCTCCTGGATTATTCGGCCGTCTCGTTGCGGCGGTAGCGGAAGGCTTCCTCGGAAGCGAAGGACAGCATCAGCGCGGAGAAGTCGAAGTCCCCCTGCGCGCCGTTTTGCTCGACCACAAAGTCGATGAAGGCGTCGTCGACAGTGGCCAGCTCGGAGCGACCCATGGCGAAACGATAGAGCTGCTCCGCGACGCACCGGTTGAGCGCGCCCGAATCGATGAGCAGCTCCGAGAGCTCCAAGGGGCCCGAGAAGGCTTGCCCATCGAGCTCTCCCTGTCCAGAGATCACGCAGCTCTCGTCGTCATTTTCGACCTCGCGGAACGCTCCGGTGTGGTCGTAGTTCTCGAGGCCGAACCCAATCGGGTCCATCAACGCGTGGCACGAGACGCAGCCGGGAGCGTTGAGGTGCTGCTGCTTGTAGAAGTCCTCTTTGCAGGTGCCTTCCTCGGGCTCGGTCATGTCGACGTCGACCGTGGGAGGCGGCGGCGGGATGACCTGGCACATCATTCGGGTGCGCACGAGGATGCCGCGCTTGGTCGGGCTGGAGTCGTCGATCTTGGACATCGAGGACAGGAACGACCCGTGCGAGAGCAGCCCGCGACGTCCGGTCTCCCCGTAGTCGACCCACCCAGGCTGTGTCGGCGCGGGCAGGCCGTAGTGCTCGGCGAGGGTCGTGTCCACGTAGGTGGCGTCGGACCGAAGCAGGTCCTGCCAGGGGAGTGCGTCGTCGAAGATGACCCTGTCGATGAGCGCCTGCGTCTCGGCTTGCATGGCCGAGGAAAGGTCCGGTGCGTGCGGGAGCGACTCGTAGCCGAGCCACAGCGCGTGGAAGCGGCCGATCCGGATCCGCGCCCGCTCGTCGAGCAGCATGTCCTCTGCGGCTTCGCGAATGCCCTCGGGGGTTGAGAGACCGCCGGCTTCGGCACGGTCGAGCAGTGCGTCGTTCGGCGTGCTGCCCCAGATGAGGTACGACAGGCGCGTGGCGACTTCGTAGTCGCTCAGCGCGAACACATCGGGCACGCCGTCGAGCGGTGTGCCGACCTCGACTCGATAGAGGAACTCCGGGTGCTGAAGCAGCGCGCGGATGGCCACGTTGACCGCGTCGTAGAAGTCGCCGGTCTCTTCGGCTTCGGAGATGAGCGCCCCGTACCGAGCCAGGTCGTCGTCGCTCATCGGCCGGCGAAGCGCGCGTCGTCCGAACTGGGTCAGGAAGTCTTGGAAGCAGGCCGCGTCGGTGGGTCCCGCTGGCGTGCAGCCAACCGTCGCGTCCCGAAGGCCGGGCTCGAGGGCGAGCTCTGCCACGTCGGAAGCGAGCAGCTCGGCGCCGTCGATCAGGGCTCCGCTGGCGTTCTGCGTCGTGTAGTCGTTGTCGAAGGGCTGTCGCCAGTCCTCCGGGAGGAGGAGGGCTGCGTCCACTTCGACTCCGAGCAGGTCGCGCACCGTCGCGGAATACTCGACCGCGGTCAGGCGCCGCAGGCCGGCGTCTCCAACCCGCTCCAGCACCTCGGGGGGTGGTGGTTCGGAGGGCTCACCGGTGTCGGGGTCCGTACCGCCGGAGCTGTCGGCTCCATCAGACCCCGGCCCCACACCGTTGGAGTCGGTCCCGGTCATTGATGGATCGGCATCGGCGCCGACATAGCAGCCAGAGCTCCCCCCAATCGTTGCCAGGCTTAGCGAAAGCAGAGCCCGGCGCACCCTCGTCGTTCGTGCCACATAGACATGTTGGTCGAGGCGGCAAAACGTCCCAGTGTTTTGTGCAGTTTTATTCGTCGTGTTGGCTACATACACCGCGAACTCGGTCGGCCGTCGCGTAGTCCCATGTGCGCAAGGGTAGGAGACCCGCGTGTTATGGTCTTCGGCTCTGACGATGGGAGAAGCAACGGACGCCCAGCTCCTGGAGCGGTGGCGAAACGGCGATAGGAGTGCGTCTGAGGCTCTTACGCGGCGGCACTACGGATCCGTCCTTCGTTACTTCGAACTCAACGCGAGCTGGGCCGCAGACGACTTGGCCCAAAAGACCTTCATGGCGGCGGTCGAGCGCGCCGAGCAGGTGCGAGACGGCGCGGCGTTTCGCGCCTACCTCATGGGAATCGCGCGGCGGCTGCTGGCGATGCACCTGCGAGAGCTGTCGCGCCTGTCTCCGGTCGATGCCTACGACGCCTGCGACGAAGGACCGCCGCGTACGAAGCTCAGCACGATCGTCGCACGCAGCCACGAACAACTCCTCGCCCTACGCGCGCTTGCGAGCCTCCCTCGGCAGCCACAACTCCTGCTCATCCTCCACTATTGGGAGTCGGTGCGAACCCCTGAGCTGGCGGGGCACTATGGCGTTCCGGCGAGCACGATTCGGACCCGGCTTGCGCGTGCCCGCGACAAGATGCGCGAGCGCATGAAGCTCATGGCCGGGCGAGCACCTCAGCTCCCCTCCAGCGACGCGGAACTCGGTGCATTGTTTGCCGCACTCACGGTGGATGACGTCGCTGCGGCGGTCGCACAACGAGACTCGCCATGACCGCGGAAGCTCCAGGCATGCTGCCGGTGGGCAGCCATGTGGGCCGCTACCAGATCATTCGTCGCCTGGCCCTGGGGGGCATGGCAGAGCTCTACCTCGCGCGACAGCTCGGAGACGCCGGCTATGAGAAGGTCGTCGCGCTCAAGCGGGTGCTGCCGCACCTCGCCGAGGACCCCGCATTCGTCACGATGTTCCTCAACGAGGCGCGCCTGGCCTCGGGGCTGAACCACTCTGGCATTGCGCAAGTGATGGACTTCGGCACCGAAGCCGGTGAACATTTCATGGCGCTGGAGTACGTACACGGTCGTAGCGCGCTGCAGCTGCTGAAGGAGGCCGGACGCGCGCTTCCGCGAGCCGTCGCGCTGACGATCATTCACGAGGTCGCAGGCGCGCTGCACTACGCCCATGAGCGAAACGGCCCCGATGGCCACCGGCTGGGGCTGGTTCACCGCGACGTGTCTCCTTCCAATGTTCTCGTCAGCTACGATGGAGACGTCAAGCTGGTCGATTTTGGAATCGCCAAGGCCACGGCGCACAGCCAGGCGACGCAGACCGCGGCCATCAAGGGCAAGATCGCGTACATGGCCCCCGAGCAGCTGCGCGGGGACGCCCTCGACCGGCGCTCCGATGTGTTTGCGCTGTGCGTCGTGTTCTACGAGCTGGTGCTGGGCAAGCGGTGCTTCTCGGCGCCTGGCGAGTTTGCGTTGATCAACCGCGTGGCCGAGGCCCGCTTCACAAGGCCATCCAAGGTCGACCCCGAGATTGAGCCCGAGCTTGAAGCCATGATCTCCGAGGGGCTATCCGCAGACCCAAAGGGGCGACCCAAATCCGCCCGGGAGCTACAGCGGCGTATCGAAGGGCTGGCCGCCGCGCACGAGTTCCGCTTGTCCAAAGTGGAGCTCGCCGAGTTCATGGAGAAGACCTTCGGCGTCGTGGACTTTCCGCGCACCGACAGCCTTCCACTGCCCGCGGTCTGGCCCAACGAACGCGGGTCTGCGGTGGTCGAGGCCACCCCGATCCCAAGAACGCGCACGTCTTGGCCGTGGCTGGTCGTTGCGCTGGCCGTCGGGGTGACCGGGGGGATCGGCGCGGTCACCATGGCTGGCGATACGCCGGCGGAGGTCCCCACCAGTCCCGGCGAAAGCGCGCCCTCGCCGACTGCCGTGGTGTCCGAGTCCCCCCCCGCACCGCCCGAGCCGGAACCGAGCGGTGCCGAGAAGACCGCGGAGCCCGCGGAGGATGAAGTCGTCCTCGAGGTTGAGCCGGAGCCGCCGGAGCCCGTGCGGCCGAGTCGAAAGAAGAAACGCCGGCGCCGAGCATCGACGAAGGACAAGCCGGCCGACAAACCCAGTCTCGATGCCGACTACCTGCCTCCCTCGCGACGTTCGGGCTGAGGTGCTGTACCGTACCCGGGCCGTGCATCGCACCCGGTCCAACGCCCGGGCCCTCGTCGCCCTCGCGCTCGCGGGCATGCTCGTTCGAACGCCCTCGGTCGCGGCGGCCCCGGCCGCGAATGAGGACCCCGTCGAGCTCATTCGGCAGGGGCGACATCTCGATGCAGCGGCCGCCCTCGAGCAGCAGTACAGCCGCACCGGCGATGCCGCGTTGTTGTTCGCCAAGGCGACGGCACTGCGCCGCGGAGGGGACTGCCGTGGAGCAATCGAGACGCTGGAGCGGTTCATCGCTACAGCCCCCCCCGAGCCCGACATCGCTGCCGCTCGCGAGGTGATCGATGTGTGTTCGGAAATCCTGTCCGGTGGCGAGCGACAGCCGCAAGCACCGCCTCCGCCGATCCTCATCGATTCTGGGACGGAGCCCGTCGATGCGTCCGCACCATGGGAGCGGACTTGGACCCGTGATGTTCCTGGCGGGGTTTTGCTGGGCAGCGGCGTTGCGGTGACCGTGGGGGGCGTCGTGCTCTTGGGTGTGGCCGCGACACGAAGCCAACCTCGCGAGGAGAGCGAGGCGGGTTTCGAGCGGCGGGACAAGTCGGTTCGAACCC
>CAYGTG010000329.1:0-1709 GCA_964352485.1 uncultured Nannocystaceae bacterium
CCCCAAACTCCTCGGCGCCGATTAGTGTGCTGAGCCAGTCATCAGCTTCAAACGCCTTAATGGTGTTTGCGAACTGTATATGTAGACCTGCATTTTGTATAACCGTATCTAGCATTTCTGCTTCCCTTTGCAATTTAAATCGGAATTTTCTTGCCTTTTGACGTGCGTTGCAGTGCTCTCCTGTACTAAACTCGTTAGCATCCGTGAATTCCGTGGAACCCACACGACTGTTAGCTCAGCACAGTACTGGCACGTCCTGTGTTAGTTGTACCACAGTTGCCATCATTGATGATACCTTTATTAGTATCATTTTTGATAGTTTTAGGATATACAATAGGTGAAAGGGGAATAGCTTTTTTCCGCACTAATCAACAGCTCGTCAATGAGATACATATCAGCATGTTCGGCACTGCAAGCATAGATTATGTTGAACGCGTCACAGTTTGTGATAGTGTTTAGATGGCAGTTACGACCTCAGCAGGCCGCATGGCTCGCTCAATCGTCGACTTTACCGACCTGGTAACTGACTATTTGATACCGGTAATCAGGTTCGTAGGGCATAAAGACGAGTTGTTTGCCGCCCTGGAACGTATCTATCCGGGATTGGTACACGAACGCGAATATTCCGGAGGCCCAGCTAATCTAGTAATTTTCGACCAAATGCCGATACCGCTGTTACAGCCAATGCTGAAGCTCTCGGCGGATGCCGCTTATCTATTTGCTCTAACGACGCTAGATGAGCTACCAGGTGATGGCAATAAGGTGTTCCAAAACCTGAATGCGGTGACACTGGTTAATCCGGATGAAGAGATTTTTTTATGGAACGTCAGGGCATTGCTGCTGATCAACGAACTATCTTATACCAACGGTAAGTCTACGTTCATTGATCTTCTATCGCTAAATGCTACTCATCGTGCCGCTAAATCTCAGTTCATCAACGCGGTGATTAGCAGGGATAGTTGCATAGTCACTGTGCCCAGTGATAGGTACCGGGAAGCTTTATTGAAATTCCTTTTTGACACTGCACCAAACCGTTCGAAACCCATTTACGTTGATGCTTCACGCGCTCAAAGCGATTTATTCGAAAAAGACAGATACAATATTGTTTTCGCTGAAAATGATGATGAGCTAACAGCTCTTTCTGCGGTGATTGATGGCACAGATGATGATATCCCCATATTGATCTTTATCACGTATTCCTGTTCACGACAGATGTATTCTAAGAGAAAGATGATTCCGATCTCTTTGGAAGATTCATTGGATGAGGTAGGGGTGCACTTGATAGCCTACTGGTGTGTAGGATTTGTTAGCCACGGCACTGGTAAAATGGTTTTTTATTCAAAGGAATGTATAGAGGATATCTATAGTAATTGTAAAGGTGATCCGGCAGAATACCGACGTGTGATTTTGACGAATACACCAAGCCATGAGATGCCTGACTCAACGATCGAAGAGATTCTAGATAGTTATCAGAGACTGTCGCTAGACAGCATACTAAGTGAATTGGAGCGGCGTATTTTACTGCGAATGAAAGAGCGTTGCCCACGGATAGAGGCCGCCAGTCACTCCGTAGGAATACCAACAGTAACATTTCATAAAAGAAACGCTCGCTTGGCAAAAAAACTTAGTTTGATAGATATGTTTCTTCCTTCAAGAAATAAATAAGAAAACACCTAGTTGTGTCTTCCTGGATCAAACCTCTGCTGTAC
>CAYGTG010000329.1:1719-7925 GCA_964352485.1 uncultured Nannocystaceae bacterium
ACCGCTTTATTGCTACTGGGTTGCCCCAACGCTAACGGTGAAATACTCGTCCTAATTGCGAATGATGATGCCAATACAAGCGCGATCACGCGCGTTGTTAGTGGCATTAGAAGATCTACCGAGGCTGTGGATATACGGACAATCTCCGAGGATGAAGTAGCAAATTATATAGCTTCATCAGAAGAATCCCATAGTGCAATCCTACTTCTAGGAAGGCAGGCTATAGAGAGCGATTATATTGTTAACGGTGATATTCCTATATTGCTTGGTGGATATACAGGTGATCTAGATGTGGCCCATGATCTACCGCGTATTTCGTTAAACATTGATCCTGCTTTTGCACTCGCTAGCATGAATAAAACTGGAACTCCAATTCTGAATGTCCACACTTTGAAGGCTTCTTCTTCGAATAACAATGTTGAAATTGATGCGCTAGAGAAAATGAATAATGCGGATGTGGCCATAGAAGAGGCGGCGAGTGAGCGCGCAATTGCTAGAGGGTGGTTTGATATATTGAGAAGAACCGATGCTGGAACGGATGTGTTATGGATTCTAGATGATACATTTTTGGACAATACTGGCACCTACCGCTACATAGTTGAAACGGCTTGGCGTAGAAAATTGTTAGTTGTTTCTACAATCCCTAGCTTCGCAGATAGAGGTGTTTCTATAGGTTTTATTCCAGTACTGCAATCATACGGTGAACTACTTATTACGGTAGCAAACCGGTTGATTGATGACAACAATTATATCCCACCGCAATTGCTCGGGGGCGACACCGTAAGGCGCGTATTCAATTCGCGTAATTTGCAAAGAATAGGACGAAGGTTACCAGTGGATCTTGATCGTGGCAGTCATACGGACATCGTCATCAAATGATTCAACGAATACGCTCTTACCAATCTTCCATTATGAGAGGCGTGGCCTTTGTTGCGGTTGCGAACTTGACTGCGACGGTCTTGATACTAGTATTTATTCGCTTAGCGCTTTTGGAAAACCTAACTGGTGAGTATCTTAGTAGACTCGGTGATTACATCGAGAAGGACATTCGGTTTGTGTTACTGATCGAAGATGATCAGACAACTCAAACCTACGTCAATGACATCATTGAGCTACCATGGATGGCGAGTGTGAGGCTACAAGGCGATGTTGGTTTAATAGCAGAAGTTGGCGATGTACATAACTGGATTGCGCCACTAGATCTATACACTGCTGAAGGAGATGTTCATAAAGTTGACAACATGTTCCACTTTTTAAAATACATCAAAGTACAAGATGAGGTTAGGTCAGAAAGTGAATCGATTAGATTGCACATCACGATGCACAGCGATGAGCTAGCTGAGGTGATCGATCGTATGATTATTGCTTTGCTAATATCGGTTGTCACACTGTCGATATGGTTGTGTGCCGTGACAATCAGAATCTCAAGGAACACGACACGTGTCATAGGGAGAATTAGTGATCAGATGTCGCTGGTTGATCTGGAACACGGGGTGATTTCCGAAGTTGAAGTGAAGAGTAATATTAAGGAATTTATAACGGTTCGGGACAGATACAACCTGTTGGTCAAGCGCATTGGGGAGCACAACAGTAGTCTGGAGCAACAAATAGATGAAAGGACGCGTGAGCTTGTTGATGCAATTGAAGAGAATAAGAAAGTAGCGGCATTTCGGTCATCATTGATAATGAATCTGTCACATGATCTTAAGACGCCGCTAACAGCAACTCTCGGTTATCTGGATATCGTACGCGAAGAGATGGGCAGTTCAAAGCCTGACTTGGATATGATATCTCACGCCATCGACGGGGCATGGTCTCGGGGACTCATGTTGGCGGAAGAGGTGGATACGCTGTTGCAGATCTCTGTATCAGAAGACGACATGTCCCTACTTGATAGCAGCTCAACCAACATAAAATATCTGATAGAAGAGGCATTGGTTGGAGCGCAACAAAGTGGGATGAAATCCAACAACGAGATGAAGTTCAAATACATTGGAGAGCATGACTTTTGTACCGCAAACAGGTTAGTTCGTCATGTTGTTGATAATCTATTATCCAACGCCAATCGTTATTGCAAATACGGAACTGTTGAGGTTGTGTGTGAGGTAGGTGAATCTCTGGAATTAACAGTGATAGATACTGGACCAGGAATACCTGAAAATGAACGTGAAAGTATTTTCGAACCTCATTTCAGATCATCAACCAATACTGTATTGGGCGCAAAGGGGATGGGGGTTGGTTTGTCCATGTCCAAGATGTGGGTAGACTACCTGGGTGGTTCAATAGCTCTGATTCCTAATAAGGAAAAAACGATATTCCATGTCTCCTTACCTGAGAGTGTGAAGAGTTAATCTATGTTGAATGTAAACGCAGGACTATCGGGCTGATAGGTAGTATGACAATATAGTGTGTTCTACGTGACGTTTTGTTGCTACTGCTTACTGCAAAGTTGTTCGGTATAAATGCTGCGGGAATGGCGTCTTCAGCATCGGAGTGCTTTCTCAACGTTGAGGTGTTGGCCATTGAAACAACCTACAAGCCCAATAGAATCAAACAATCACTGTAAATGTGATATCTCATGATGCTAACGAATCATCACAATATTGCCCGTACCAAGCTGGAGAAAATATACAGATAAATGATCTTGACAGTGGGGATGTCAAGGTTACCGAATCTGAACTGAAATTGCATTTATGGCGATACAGTGATATGGGGGTTGACGGGGCTATCGCTTAAATAACGTGGCGAACACTAGAGCTAACGCGAGATGGTTAGAAGGGGGCTGAACAGTAACCTACTGTTGGGCCTACTGGAGGGCTGGATCTGTACGGTGGTAAATACCCGAGCTATCACACACCGGCATTGACACAGGGTTATTTAGATGTAATAGTCGGCATCTGATCTGACATACAGTGTCAGACTGCTACTTCCGCTGTCGGCCATGTTCTGTCAGGTCAGATGTGAGTTGTCACATATAAATTGCCTTTGACCTAGTCGGATATCGCTCTACTTCAGTTTCCTACTAGGAATATTTCTACATCACATGTGGTAGTGAAGATTATACCCATTTTTTTCTCCCCAGCACCACTCTCAGTCCTTGCTTCGACAGTCAATGAACGGTACAGCTCTGCATCATCAGCAGAAGTTGTTTCAACTTGATCTGTAAAGGACAGTTCGCATCCTCCTCTACCTGTACCACTAGCTTTTCCAATCGAGACATATGTTTTCTCCTTCCGTATAAAGTAATTTGGTGTAAACGAATAAGTTTGCGACTCAAAGCTAGTACAACCAATTACATCAATAGGCGAACAACTCGTTTTAACTGTTCTAGTCTCTAATACCGAAGTACGTTGACCCGTCTCAAAAGTGCTCCAAAGCAACGATATCAAATATACGAGAGCTACTACAAAGAGCCATCTGGGTTTCAGAGAACCAAGCAAAGAAACATACCAAGGTTGTTTCTTATGTGGAACACTACCATCTGTGATACTGCCATTCCTCAAATATGGAATCCAATATTTAGAGCAGAACTCGGCAGAATTGAAATCTGAATGGGATAAATCGTTATGCCATCGATCTTCAACCGACGGAACCTTAAAACCAAAAGTACCTGCAGAACCGTATCCCCACGTTACATTTGCGGCAATGGCAGGCCAAAAATCCTTTGTTCCGATTTCGTTCAGTATTTTGCCTTCAAACTTCGTTCGAAAATTCGAGAAGTCGAAGTTGTACGGTAAAACCGAACCACAAAGGATAATTTTTGATGCTCTGAAGTTTGGTTTTTTTGGGAGAATCCTACCAACTATATATGTACCGAAGCTGTGTGCAATTACTGAGATATGTTGTGGCTGACCTTGTATGTAGATAGCCTCTTCGATTTGATGCCATACATTGTCGGCAGCTATCTCTCCGAAAAAGTCAATCGGAGTCAGAAACCTTACTAAGTCGAATCTACCGTAATTGGTGAATTCAACGGTAAAGCCCTCTTCAATAAGTAACTTTTTAAGCTCTGAAAAATGATTTGCATGCGTACGAATCCCGTGAACCAGAATTACTAGGTGTTTTTCATCTTTTATGGGTTCACTCGACTCGTACACTACCGTTCCTAACCGTTCAGAGACAGTCGGCTTCGACCAGTTCTGACACTGTCTGTAAGATAAAGTCTAAGTTTTTACAATTTAGACTATGTGTATGAACTCATGCGTTCTACGTATTGCGTGTGATCGTCACCTGAGTTACGGTTGGATAGCAACAGACTTTTCGTCATCGTTTTCGTATGACGTGTCTTGATGGTTTTCATCAAAAGTTGTCTGAATTCGGCATTGCCACCCCAAGGCTTGGGGACATAGGCATCCGCATCATCGAATGTGAATTTCAACTCTCGTTGCTTGGTATCGTGTGCAGTGATGATTACGACTGGGGTATTCTCATGTTGGGTCTTTATGAATTTGAAAACGTCCTCACCTGTGGCGTCGCCTGGCAACATCAAATCCAAAACGACAAGATCGTAAACCTGGTTGGCTAGACATTGAATCGCCTTTGTGCCATCTATAGCTGTATGCACATTGAAGTACTTGGACAGAGAGATAGTTAACACATCCATTATACCCTCATCATCTTCAACCACTAGAATAGATATTCCTATAGGTCGTTCAAGGTACACCAGGATTTGACTGTCTTCGACGGTATCCATGGCCTGCATACCATAGGGCAAACTGGTTTGAGGGCCCACTCGCCCGAAATAGAGGATAGGCATAGACGGAGCATTGAATCGCTCATTCGTCAACAGGTCTGAGGCCATCGTCGTTTTGTCGTTCAGATGAAACACAACAAAGCCCGCAATGTCATGTTGATGTTGATCTATGGAACTTTTCAGATCCTCATCCTTTACTTCCAAGACGGTAAATGCTTTGCCAATAATCTCAACGATGCGAGGGTATTGGGTGTCGTGCGATTGTTGAAATAGTATTTTTGACATCGTGTTGAGTCTTGTGAGGGAGTAAATAGGGTACGGCGGATGAGATCGTCGCTCAAAGGATACCTGAATCAAATGAATGTGATTATGAAGCAGTAAAATATTTGCAGGTATTACTATATTATCACTACAAATGTAGTGACAAATAGGGTGTTTTTCGGGTACCGTTGATCATCACAATGAACAATCTACACATCAACCCACAAAGAGTGACTCTGAACATGATTTATAGTAAAACTATGACGGTTGCCTGGATACGTGACAAGGAAACTTTGTGGCTACGTGTGGCCACCGCAGCATTACGACGTCATGCTGTGCTAGATAAAATAAGACCTGGCTCGAGAGTAGGGGATGGGTTTATCTATTTGGAAGCAGAGTCCGCTCGATGTATATTGAAAGAGATTAGAGGGTCTGGTCAGAGTGTGAAGGAGATAGCACCTCCCCAGCGCTTTGCGAAACATGCCATGGTGCGCACGATGCCTCAAGTGAATCAACACGCTAGGTTCGCCTAAGCACGCGGTGTGACGACGGGCAAGATGTACAGAGATCGGGAAGGTTGTCGGCTAAAAATAGAGTAGGAGATAAGATGTACACTAATGAAGCGTTATGCTATTGGGAACGGCAGTGTTGACACGACTTGAATTAACCATGTCTGCAGCAGAACATGGTTGCCGGCTCACTAAAAATGTGCGCGAACGCCTCGTGGGTTGCCCATCGTAGAGAGCACCCGACTGGGTCGTGGGATTGAGTGGTTATGCCCAGCTCACATGATATACGATCGATCACGCAATGAAATTTGATAAAGACTGGATAGATGCGCTTTTAGCGCAAGTGGATATTGTTGAAATCATCGGCCAACGGATAGAGTTGAAACAGGCCGCGGGCGGAGAATACAAGGCATGCTGCCCTTTCCATGATGAGAAAACACCCTCTTTTACAGTTAGCCAAGCGAAGCAGTTCTATCACTGCTTTGGGTGTCAGTGCAGTGGAGACGCGATATCGTTCATAAGGGAATATGAAGCGATCGGCTTCCAAGATGCCGTGAAGGAGCTGGCAGGGGCTATTGGGATGGAACTGCCAGATAATGGCAGGGAGGGGCAAAGGAGATTGGAAGGGAATGTGTCGAGCGCTCTGGCAATGGCTAGTGAGCGATACCGGATATGCCTTGGCAAAAACAAACGCGCATTAGACTTTCTCAATAAATGTGGCATTGACGAAGAGCAAATACAGC
>CAYGTG010000330.1:0-7030 GCA_964352485.1 uncultured Nannocystaceae bacterium
CTTCAATGCGACGCCGTACACCCTAGACTCGAAGAATCGGAAGCTATCGCTCAGCAGTCAAACGGTTGAGACTGCAGTTGCCTCACACTCGCTCGCACGGAAACTCCCGTATCGGTTTTCACAACCGAACAAGTCGAACGTCGTTGATGGGCCACGGACGCCCACCTGCCCTCCCGTGCCGGGTTTTTCCGCGGCAGTTCTCGGAGGACCGGCTCAGGGCGCGAACTTGTGCGCGAACCGTCGGACGAGGCCGGGCAGCAGACGGGACAGGTGAATGGCCGCGAGCTCTTTGCCACCGACATGAACCTCGGGCCGGTTGTGAACGATCGCCTGGATGATGACTTCGGCGCATCGTTGCGGCGGCAGGCCATTGTCGACGGGATCGGGCCGGCTGTCGTCGCGCTTCTCCGAGCCGATCGCGGCCCGGCTGATGCCGGTTCGAATGTAGCCAGGCACGACCACAGACACGCCTACGCCACAGCCGTGCAGCTCGGCCCGGAGCGAATCGAACCACCCGCGAACCGCGAACTTCGAGGCGTTGTACGTGGAGCGCTGCGGAGTGGACACATAGCCGGCAACGCTGCTGACGACCACGATGTGTCCGCGACGGCGTTCGAGCATGCCCGGTGCCACGAACTTGGTCAGGGCGACGGGGACCATGAAGTTCAGCTCCATGAGCCCGCGGACCTCGTCCATGCTGGTTTCGAGGGCCGTGGCTCGCTGAGAGCGACCGGCGTTGTTGACCAAGACGTCGATGGGCCCAAACGGTTCGCAGGCACGCTCGTGCAGGTTGGCCAGGGCTTCGGTGTCCATCAAGTCCGCCACGACGGCGGCGACGTGTTCGGCTCCGAACTCTGCAACGAGGGCCTCCAGCAGCGCGGGCCGACGTGCGGTGACCACCACCCGCGCACCGAGCTCGACCAACGGCGCCACCAAAGCGCGACCGATGCCATCCGAAGCTCCCGTCACCCAGACGACTGCATCGCGAAGTTCCATGGCTTCCAGATGCCGCACCGGCTTCGGTTCGTCAATGCAACCGTGCAACAGTGGCGCGTGCACATTGAGGTCTTGGGGGAAGACGAGTGGGAGCGGCTGCGCGCGGTTCGGCTCGCCTCGCTGCTCGATGTACCCGAGGCGTTTGGGTCGAAGCACGAAGACGTGGCGCAGTGGTTGGAGCCAGCGTGGCGCAAACAGCTGCGGCAGATCACGACATTCATCGCCGTCGAGGCCGGCCGCGACATCGGCATCGTTCGCGGCATCGAACACGCCGACCTCCCAGACGCCGCCTACCTGGTGTCCATGTGGGTCGATCCCGACGCCCGCGGAGAAGGTGTGGGCGGCGCCCTGATCGAGAGGGTTGTGGAATGGACGGCCGCCTCCGGCAGGACCCGCTTGTTTCTCGATGTCCGCACGTCCAACCCCGCGGCCGAGCGGCTGTACCGGGCACGGGGGTTCGTTCCGACCGGCGAGCGCATGCAGGTCGAAGAGTTCACCGAGCTTCAGTTCGTGCGGGAGTGGGTGTCCGGCTTCACCTCGGATTCGTGAAGCGCCCAGCGAGTTTTCTTGCGATGCTTCGGTTTCGCTCCGAGGCTCCGAGAGGGCCAACGACCGTGCATCCGCGAGCCGAACCCCGCGACTACCCCTGCATATGAGCTTAGCTTTAAAGATGCTGCTGGCGCTGTCGATGGGGACGGCGCCGGTTGAGGACGAACCGGATCCTCCCAGTACGGAGCCGACAACGCTCGCCCCGGCTCCCCCGTCGATGGCTCCGCCCGCGGCGTCCCCGGCCGGTCCCGCTCGCGACGACGAGGCGTCCGCGGTCCACCTGGTCTGGGATGCTCCCTCCGACGGATGCAGTGACGCCGACGCGATGCAAGCGCGACTCGACGAGGCGATGCAGCTGGAGCTCCCCGACAACGCCGCGGCCCGCGAGCGCTGGGTGATCGCCCGGGTCCGCAACAGCGGCGAAGTCTGGACCCTGCGGCTTTGGGTGGCGCCCGAAGGCGGGCTGTCCGAGCGGGCACTCTCCGAGAGTTCGTGCGCCGAACTCGAGCGGGCGACGCTCACGATCGTCGCGATGCTGATGCCTCCGGTCACCTTCGACCCGAACCCAAAGCCACCCCCGAAGCCCGAGGACATGAAGCCTCCCGAAGCGGAGGACCCGATGGGGGACACGGAGCTGCAGGCCCTGATCGGCGATGCGCCCCCGACCGACAAACCGCCGCCGGATCCAGGTGGTCCGGACATGGAAGCGCCTGCGCCATCGAAGCTCCGGGGCGCCATCGGGTTTGCGGGGGGCGTTGGCGCGGGGACGATGCCAGCGACGGCGGGCGGCCTCGCGATTACCGGCGCGCTGCTGTTCCCCAATGGTCGGTTCGAGGTGGTGGGCAACTATTCCAGCACGCGCAGCATCGGGCTCGAGACGGCAGAAAACGCGCGGGCTCGGTACAGCCTCCTCTCTGCCGCAGTGCGGGGTTGCGGCGCTCCCAGCATCACGCCGCGGGCCGAGATCACCGCGTGCGGTGGCATCGAGGCCGGCAGCGTCCTCGCCAATGTCGATGGCGCCACCCTGCTCCACGGGCCTGGGCAACCGGTCGTGCTGATCGGAGTCAGTGCGGGCGCGAACATCATCCTCGCGCCCTCCGTGGCGCTCACGCTCGACCTCCACGGCTGGGTTTCTCCGCGTCGAGCCGAGCATCGAGCGCTGGACTCCACGCTGTCGACCGGTGGGTTGTTCGGCTATCGCTTCCTGGCCGGGGTGGAGTTCCGGTTCGGATTCCGACGTAAAGCGCGCGCTTTCGAGCGGAAGGACGCTGCGAGCCTGTGATTCACGAATCGACGACCATGCCGGACACTCATCCACGTATGGCCAGGAAACTCGGATCTGCGGCGCTGTGGCTGCTATTGGCGCCACTGGCGGCGTGCGATCCGGCCGAGATTCCGCCAGATCCGACGATGGGCGGCGAACTCATGCGCGGCGAGTTCGAGTATCGCTGCGCCGGAAGCAACGACGCGTTCTGCGTCGACTTCGTCGCCCAACGGTTCCCCCAGCGGTTCGCGGTGGGGGGCAACTTTGAGGTTGGGTTCAATCCCACGGTCAGCGTTGTGGCGACGCCCGGAGTACAGACCTCGGCACCGTCGCTGCTCGAGCCCACGTCCACGGGCGTGATCGCGGGGTTTCGATTCGTTCGGCCCGGCACGGCCGCGCTGCTCGCCATCATCAACGACGAGCAGATGGTCGACTACCTGCACGTCACCGCCGAGCGGGTGCTCTCGTATCACTTCAGCGACGACGAGGGCGCGAGCGGGGTGACCGAGATTGTGATGCAGCCCGGCGAGTCTCGTCGCATCACGGTCGAGCCACGCGGGGAGCTGGGTCAGGTGCTGGCCGGCACCCTTCAGTATGCTTGGTCCACCGACGAGCCCGGCATCGCCCGAACCGCGAGTGATACCCAGGCCCGGACCGTACAGATTCAGGCGGTGGAGATCGGCCGTACCCGGCTGCTGGTCGAAGGTGGAGCGGTGACCGGCAGCGTCGAGGTGATCGTGCAGGGCGACCCGACGACCACGGACACAGACACGGACCCGACGACGACGGATGGGGACACGGACCCGACGACGACGGATGGGGACACGGATACGGACGGGGACACGGATACAGATACGGATGGGGACACGGACACCGACGGCGGGACGACGAGCACCGGCACCGGAGGCGGGCGATGAAGCGTCTGGTGGCTCTGCTTGCCCTCGTGCTCACCGCATGCGCGCCGGACTATGGTGGCCTCGCGATCGAGATCGAAGGCGTGGCGCTCGCCGGCGACTACGTCGAGTCCCGACGCATCAACCTGGTGCTCGGACACGTCATCCGCGTCCACGCCCGCCCTCGCAGCCTCACCTCGCAGGTCTACGAAGATCCCGGTCGTTTTGAGCTCACCTCGGCCTCGCCAGAGATCGCACGCGTCTATCGCGACCCAGAGGATTGGCGCTGGGTTCTCGTGGGCCGCGGCGATGGCAACACCTGCATCGAGGTTCGCATCGACGGCAAGCGAGAAGAGTGTCTCGAGATCCGGGTCCAGGCGGAGTCGGGATGAGTGCGCTCCGAGCTGTCGGCGCCGAGCTCGACTTCGAGACGCTGTACCGCGAGAACTTCGAGTTCGTGGTCCGGAGCGCTCGAAGGCTGGGTGTGCAGCCAGCTTGGATGGACGATGTTGCGCAGGAGGTCTTTGTGGTGGCGTCGCGCAAGCTCGCCGCCTTTGAGGGGCGCTCCAAGATCCGCACCTGGCTGTTCTCGATCACCATCCGAGTGGTCCAGGGCCACCGACGTTGGTCCAGGCGACACGACCGTCGCAAAGACGCCCTCGCCCGAGAGCCCAGCCGCGTCGATGACCCCTATCCCCGCGCGCGCGCTGCCAACACGTTGGTCACGCTGCTGCAGGACCTTCCGGAGAAGTATCAGACCGTGTTCATCCTTGGAGAGCTCGAGGGCATGACCTCGGCCGAGATCGCGGCGGGCCTGGGACTCAATCCCAACACGACCTACTCACGCCTGCGCGAGGCAAGAAAGCAGATGGCGGAGGCCGTCGCGAGACATCGCGCAACCGAAGGGAAGACCAGCGCATGAGCACATCGATCGAAGACGAACTCGGGTCGCTCTTGGACGCCGAACGCGGTCGGCCCCAGGCGGGTGTGCAAGCCGCAGAACGCGTCTGGTCCGGAGTGCAAAGCCGCCTCCAAGGCGCACCGCCGCCGGCGAGCGTACCGGCGGGCTCCGGATGGGGACCGCTCAGCGTGGTGGCAGGCGCCGTCGTCGTCGCAGGTCTACTGGCCGCGGGCTGGGGCCTGAGTCGGTCCGAAGCGGCCCCGCACTTCGAGGCGATTCCACCCGCTGCGCCTGTGAAGGTCTCCGTTGTCGGTCCCGTCGCACCCAAGCTTCACGCCGAGCTTCCGCGCGAGGCGCCGGTGGCAGTCGGCTTCAGCGAAGATCCCACGCCGCGCAACGCAGCGCCGCCGAAGAACCGGGGCAGCGTTGCCGACGAGCTCGCGCTGATCGAGCGGGCCCGCGCCTCGGTGGATCGGGGACAGGCCAAGGCCGCGCTCGGCGTTCTCAAGACCCACCGCCGCGAGTTTCCCAGAGGTGCCTTCGTGGAGGAGGCGGCAGCGCTGCGAGCGTCGGCCTTGTGCAAGAGCGGACGGGCAGAGGCGGCTGCCAAGGCCTCCGCCGCATTCCTGCGCCGATACCCCAAGTCGGTCCACGCCAGCCGCGTCCGCGCCTGCGACGAGTAGGACTGGGGTAGGGTGCCGATCGTGCGTCGATTCGCTTTGGTTGTGCTCGCGCTTTCCGTGGTGAGCTGCGCTGAGGATACGTTCGAGTTCATCTGCCAGAGCAACAAGCAGTGCGACGAGGACGGTGAGGGCCGGTGCGCGCTTCAATGGTGCAGCTACCCGGATGACGGCTGTGACAGCGGCTATCGCTACTCAGCGGATGCCGACGCGTCGGTGGCCGAACAGTGTGTGTTGCCGTCCGACCTCGCCCCGGACTAGGGGGGGACGGCCCCTTGTTGGTATCCTGCGCACCGTGGCGAAGCGGAGCGCGCCTGTGCCCACGCGGCTGGGTCGATACACGCTGCTTGGCAAGCTTGCCCGCGGCGGGATGGCGGAGCTGTTCCTTGCGAAGTCCGAGGGCATCGAGGGCTTCGAGAAGATCGTCGTCCTCAAGCGCATTCTCCCGTCGTTCGCGGAGGACGAGGAGTTCATCGAGCTCTTCATCAGCGAGGCGCGCCTCGCCGCACAGCTCGACCACGCGAACATCGTGCACGTGCACGACATTGGGCGTGACGGCACGAACTTCTTCTTCACGATGGAGTATCTGCACGGCCACGACGTGCGACACCTCCTCAATGAGGCACGCAGGAGAGACCACCGGCTGCCGCTGAAGTTTGTGCTCGCGATCGTGGCGGGTGCCGCGGCCGGCCTTCACCACGCGCACAAGCAGGTCGACTTTTCTGGGCGCCCGCTGGGGATCGTTCACCGCGACGTCTCCCCGAGCAACATCATCATCACCTACTCCGGCCACGTGAAGATGGTGGACTTTGGGATCGCGAAAGCGGCCGCCCTCAGCCGCGCATCGCGAGCCAGCTCCCTCAAGGGCAAGGTCGCGTACATGTCGCCCGAGCAGTGCAAGGGCGGCGCGGTCGACTGCCGCAGTGACGTGTTTGCGCTGGGCTTGGTGATGCAGGAGCTGCTCACGAACCGGCCTGTGTTCGGGGAGCTCGATCACATCCAGGCTCTGCATGCCGTCGCCGCGGGACAGGTTCAGCCGATCGAGGAACTGTGGCCGGAGTGTCCCCCACGTCTCGCGGCGATCCAGGCACGCGCGCTGGAAGCAGACCCGGACCTCCGCTACGGCTCGGCGATCGAGCTGCAGCGGGACCTGGAGCGGTTTGCCCACGAGCATCGCCTGATGCTGTCCACCGCGGAGCTTGGGGAGTTCCTCGAGGCGGTGTTCGGCACCAAGCGCTTCCCGTGGCTCGAACCGGAGAGCGCGGCGGAGCCCATCGAGGTTGGCCCGCTGTCGATGGCGAGCGCGACGGTGGACAAGCGCCGCGAGGCGGGCCTCTCGGGTGGGACCCGCGTGGCCACAATGCTCGCGCCGGAGCCCGCGCCGGAGCCCGAACCCACGCGCCCGGACACATTCGTCGGTCAGGGTTCCGAGACGTCGATCCATGTCGAGCCTACAGCGTCCCCGCAGGAGCCTCGCGGCGCGGGAATGAGGTGGCTCGCCGGCGGAGCCGCAGCGGCGGGGGTGTTGGTCGGTTCGCTCTGGGCGGGCGGCGTGTTGGACCCGAGTCCGCCGCTCCCGGCTGCGAGCCCCGGGCCAGCGCCCGTCTCCAGCGCCAAGGCTGCTCGCAGTGGTGCGCCAACGCCGGTCGATCCTGCGGACGAGGGCGCCGCGGTGCCGGACCCCGAACCGGAACCCGAGGTGACTGACGTGGCGCAGGCGCCCGATGCGGAGCACCCGAGCAACGCG
>CAYGTG010000330.1:7040-7912 GCA_964352485.1 uncultured Nannocystaceae bacterium
TGAGCCCGAGCCCGCGCCTGAGCCTGAGCCCGCGCCCGAGGCTGCTCGAAAGCCCCGCAAGAAGCCGCGGCTGCGGGTGAAGCCGAAGCTCGACCCCCAGCCGGCGTCCGATCCCAAGCCGAAGTCCGACCCGAACGACATGCTTCCGTACTGAGCGGTTGCCCCTCCAACCGCTCGCGGGTGATGCTCGCGGCGGATGCGGATGCTCGCGCTCGTCTTGGCTCTGGCGGTGAGCGACCCCAAGCTCAGCTTCGAGACCGAGCAAGGGCAAGCGGCGTTTGACGAGGCCAGCGAGGCGTTCGCCGCCCAGGACTACGAGCGAGCCGCCGCCGCGCTTGCGCGGGCCCATGCGCTCGAGCCCCAGCCACAGCTGCTGTATGCGCAGGCCCAAGCCGAGCGTCTGGCCGGTCGTTGCGCCCGGGCCAGCCCCTTGTACATCGAGTACCTCGACACGCGGCCCTCGGCGGACTCGGCGGCTTTGGTGCGATGGAACCTCTCGCTGTGCCTCGCCACCATGTCGCTGGACTCCGGAGCTTGCGAGCAAGCCGAGACCCAGCTCGGTGCGATTCGTGCCGATGCGGCCGGCGACCAGACCAAGTCGAAGCAACTTCTCGAGTTGGAGGTCCGACTCGACGCGTGTCGGGTTCCAGAGCCCGTCACGCCACCGGAGCCTCCCCCAGAGCCGGAGCCGCCCCCGCCCGTCGTGGAGCCCGCTCCCGCGCCTCCCGTTGCGCGCCGCCGGGTCGACCCGTGGGGCGTGGGGCTGGGCGCGGGCTCGCTGCTCATGGGGGGTGCCGCGGTCGGACTCTTCCTGGCAGGACAGGCTCAAATCGACGTAGTGTCCCTAGAGGGCACCCATGCCCGAGCCCGTT
>CAYGTG010000331.1:0-7907 GCA_964352485.1 uncultured Nannocystaceae bacterium
TCGCAGCTCGGCGCCACCAGGCGCACGCCCCCCCCGTGACGCCCCCCATCGCGCACCCACTCGACCGGGCCATAGGGCGCAGCCCCCCGGAGTGCCCCGAGGCGCTCGGCGAACCTCGACTGCAGCCCCTGGACCAGGGTCAGGGCCCGGCCCGCTCGTGCGTCTGCGGCGTGCGTACGTTCCATGCGCGAAAAGATACCGACCGAGAACCTCGCGTGGGCTGCGTTTTTTGCCGTTCGGGGTGCGGGCTCACAGAACCTCGTCGCCACTTTGCCCACACTGTCTGGATGAGACGCTTCTCTATTTTGACTTGCCTTGCGGTGGGCCTCGCGTCGACCGCCGCCCACGCCGCCCCCGTCCTTCGCTTCCGCGACACGGCCGCGGGCAACGTCGTCGCGACCGGCAACACCCTGGGTCTGAGCAAGGCGCTCGACCTCAACAGTCCCGGACTCGAGGACTCGATCGGCACGTTCCTCACGCTCGATGAGGCGAGCGTGGATGACTTCCCAGCGAACCCGGGCAACCCCTGGGGGAACGGCACGACGAACGATTGGACCCTCAACGGATCCGATGCCGAACTGATCCTTCCCGGAGACAACACGCAGGTGCTGTACGCCGAGCTGGTCTGGGGGGGCAGCACCTTCTATGGAACCGAGGACGTGACCGCCGATCTCGAGAGCCCGGTGACGCTGTCCTTTGGCGACGAGTCGATCACCGTCGACCCTGACGCCGCGACGGTGCTGACCATCGCCGAGATCGCGAACGAAGGGTTCCCGGTGAACAACTACATGCGCTCCGCCGACGTCACGGACTTCGTGTCCGAGCACGGCGCCGGCTTCTATGCAGCCGAGGGCGTCCCGGCGACCCAGGATTCGCTCATCGACGAGCTCAACACGGCCGGTTGGACGCTGGTCGTCGCCTACCGAACCGCCGGTGAACAGGTTCGCAACCTGACGATCTTCGTTGGAGGCTCCTACGTCGACGAAGACTCCACCGAAGACTACGAGTTCGAAGGGTTCTGTACCCCTCCGCAGGGCGACTTCGACGGATACGCGGTCGTCAGCGCGATGGAAGGCGACGCCGACCGCGAGGGCGACAGCTTCGCAATCTCCGAGAGCGTGGCCGGCCCGTTCGTGAACCTCAGCGGGCCCAACAACCCCGAGGACAACTTCTTCTGCTCGCAGCTCAACGACGCCGATGGCGCGCTGGACACCGCCGGCACCGCCGGTGACCTCAACCACAACGCGATCGCCGGCAACAACGTCGTTGGGGGCCGACAGGGTTGGGACATCACCCGTGTCCCGCTCAACTCCTCGGGCAACCAGCTCACCAACGGGCAGACCGAAGCGGTCATTCGCACCCAGACCGCGAGCGACTCCTACATCCCGACGGTCGTGGCCTTCGGCATCGAGGTCAACGCGCCCGACCTCTCCAGCGCTGCCGCTGCGGCGGCTCCCACCACGTTGGCTCTCGAGGAGACCTCAACGGTCACGGTCGACATCGCCAACATGGGTGAGTCCGACGCCACGGGAGTCATCTTCGTGGCCGAGCTGCCGGACGGTCTCACCCTGGACAGCTTCGCCATCGACAGCAACGACGGCGACATCGATGGCAACGCCGTCAACGCCGGGGGACTGGCCGCAGGCGTTGCGATCGGTGACGTCGCCGTGGACGGTGCCAAGCAGCTGGAGTTCGTCGTCCGCTCTGAAGGCGCCCCGGCGGGCGACACCTACGTCATCACGCCGCAGTGGACGTACGACTACGTCAGCTGCACCGGAGAGGACCCGCTCACTGAGCCCCAGGTCCTGGCCGACATCGTCATCGACTTCAACGGCGAGGACCCCGTTGGGACCACCGGCGGCGGTGCTGGGGACAGCTCCGGCGGCGGTGCGGATGAGAGCACCAGCGACTCCGATTCGGACTCGGGCGGCGAGACAACCGAGTCGGAATCCGACACGGCAACCACGGGCGACTCCGACACCGACGGGGTTTCGGACTCGATCGGAACCGGCGCCGACGACGGTGACGACGGGTGCGGATGCAGCTCCGGCAACGATGGAGCTCCGGCTGCCCTCGTGCTGTTTGGGCTCGTTCTTGGAATGCGCCGCCGCCGCGACTGAGCGGGATCGCTACAGCATCACCGGGCCGCCCTTTTCGGCGGCTCGGAGATACCCAGGACGCGCGCTCACGGTTTCGAACCAGGCGCGCGTCTTGTCTTGGTTGGTCTCGACGCGACCGCGGGCGAGCAACGCTTCGACCGGGTAGCTCATCTGCACGTCCGCCGCCGTGAATGCCTCCCCAGCGAAGAAGGCGTGTTCGCCCAGCTGCTGCTCGATGAACACCGCGTGTTTCTCGAGTTCGGGAGCGGTGAAGACCCCCTCGACCTTCTTGACGATGCCCTTGGCCACCGGCTTGATGAAGAACGGAAGGGGTGCGTTGGCAACCTTGTTCATGAGCAACCGGACCAGCAGCGGGGACATCAGCGAGCCCTCGGCGTAGTGCATCCAGTAGCGATAGCGGTTGAAGTCCGCGCTCCCCGGCTCCGGTCGAAAGCGTCCTTTCCCCAAGACCTCAGCGCAGTGCTCGAGGATCGCACCGGACTCAGCGTAGCTCTTGCCGTCGACCTCCAGCACCGGCGCCTTGCCAAGCGGGTGCACCTTCTTGAGGCTTTCGGGCGCGCGAATCGTGACCGGGTCACGCTTGTAGGTCTTCATCTCGTAGCCGAGCTCGAGCTCTTCGAGCATCCAGAGCAACCGGTGCGAACGAGACTTTTCCAGGTGGTGAACGATGATCTCCGCCACGGCGCGGAGGATAGCAGCGTCAACCGGCGTCCATCTTCGTGGCGTTGATCGGATAGTCCGCGGCGGTGCGGTACGGAAGCTGCGGCCACCACCGCTGGGGCGCACCCGCCGTGGCCGGCTCGAGGCTTTCTCCCGGACGTGGCGCGAGCACCCAGACGCCGTCCTTGTTGGCCGCATCCATCACCCGCTCGATCGGCTCAGCCCACCCGTGGTTCGCCAGGTCGAACAACCCCCAGTGCACAGGCAAGAATTTCTCGCCTTGCAGCATCTGATGCGCCGTGACCGCTTGCTCGGGTCCGAGATGCCAATCGGGCCAAGCTTGGGCATAGGCCCCAACCTCCAGCATGGTCACCTCGAACGGGCCCAGCCGCTCACCGATTTCGGCCATCCCCGGAAACAGCCCCGTATCACCCGAGAAGAACACGTTGTGGTTCTCCGATCGGATCGCGTACCCCGCCCACAGGGTTCGGTTCTGATCGAAGATCTGCCGCCCAGACGCGTGCCGCGATGGGGCCGTGGTGATGCGCAGCCCGTTCACCTCGTGGACGTCCCACCAGTCGACATCCTCGATGCGTCCCGCGGGGACGCCCCAGGCTTCGAGATGCGCCCCAACGCCCAGGGGCGCGAAGAACCGCGTGTCCTGATCTGCCAAGGCCACGATGGTGGGGTAGTCGAGATGGTCGTAGTGGTCGTGGGAGATCAACACCGCGTCGAGCTTGGGCAGGTCCTCGAGCGCCAACGGAGGCGCGTACCAGCGCAGCGGCCCCAGCCAGTCCACCGGAGACGTCCTTGGGCCCCACACAGGATCGGTCAGCAGCACGTGTCCATCGATCTCGATCAACAGCGTGGAGTGGCCCAGCCAGGTGATGCGCAACCCAGAGCTCGGGGGGATGTCGAAGAACGCGGCCTCGATCGACTCCACCGGAAGCGGCCCATCGGGCACCCGATTGGGAGCGGGGTCCAGGAACTCGGTGAACATCCCGAGCTCGTCGTTCCACAGCGGCTGGGGGTTCTCGAACACCCCGTCGGCCCACTGCGGCGACGCCATCATCTTCTCGAGCCGCTCGCCGGTTGGGGCGTAGCCGATGGCCTCCCACCCCTGGAACACCACGACGCACGCAAAGCCGAGAACCAAGACGACAAGCCCCCCAGCAGCGAAGCCCGCCGCTCGGAACAGGCGTCGCCACGGGGATTGCGCGGGCCGAGGTTTCTTCAGTGATTCGGCTTCGGTACTCACCCAGGGAAGAAGCATTCTGCGCTCAGCGTCTGAGCGTCGTTGTTGTCTTCGAGGCACTCGTCGACGATCCCCGCCACCACGTCGGCTCCGTCGACGTTCACAAAGAAATCCATCGCGGGATCACCCTGCGCGAAAGGCACGGCCCACGAGACTTGGGTCTGCTGCCCCGGCAACAACGCAATGGCGGTGAGTTCGGTGCCCACCAGAACCCCCATGGCGTCCATCCCCTCGTAGAGGCTCACTTCGACCCCTGAGGGAACACCCAGCGCCCCCACGTTGCGGACCGTCGCGACCACTTCGAGGAATCCGTCGTTGCACATGTCGAGCTGGGCGACGAGGTCGACGGACAGATCGGGGGCGTTGAACACCCCAGCTCCTTGGACGTTCTGGCGATAGTTGTTGAGGTTGGGCTGCAGCCAGTTGTCGTCCTCGAGGGCCGGAGCGTTCCCGGCCGACGTCGAGTTGGTGACGTGATAGGCGTGGGAGGTCCACACGCGCCGGGTCCCGACCCACTGGTCGAACGCGTCGCCGTAGACGAACACCCCGCGACGCTCGGTGTAGCCCGGAACGCCGCTGCAGTTGTTCCCGCTGTCGTTGGCGACGACGAGGATCTCCGAGTTTCCATCGTCGTCCACATCGACGACCAACGGGTACTCGTGAATCGTCGCGCTGCTGCTCTCGACCTCGAGCAACACGTCGCCACTGGCTCCGTCGTACACCCGCATGAAGCACTCGTCGGCATAGACCACCTCGGCCGCGCCGTCGCCTTGGAAGTCGAAGACACTGCTGCCCGTCGCGTTGCTGCTTTGGTCCTGCGTCACAGCCGACCAACGTTCGAACACATCACCGGGGGCCGGCATGGCTCCGGCGACGATGTCTTCTCCTGCGCGATAAAGGTCGTAGACCGTGTAGGAACCGCCGCCGGCGGTCGCCAGCTCGGGGCGACCGTCGCCATCGAAGTCCGCCACGGTGGGCGGTCCTCCGCGTCCCCCGCCGGGGATCGGAACCGCCGCGGTTCGAAGCGTGGGATCGGCGTCGCACAGGACTTCGGTCGGGTCGACGCCGCACCATGCCAGCCCGCTGTCGCCCTCCAAGACCCGGAGCTGGCCCGCGGCCACGAGAACAACTTCGGGCGTCCCGTCGAGATCGACGTCGGCGATGGCGGGATAGCCATCGCTGCCGCCGGCATCCCACAGCAAGGTCACGTTGACGATGGGATCCATGCCGCCCATGGCGGTCCAATCGACGGACCACGCTTGCGCGCCCGAGACCACCTCCGGAACCCCATCGGCGGTGAGATCGACGAGCGACGAGATGCCGCCTGCGTACCCGCTGTTGGTCCCAAACAACGCTCCGTTGCCATCCTGGTTCCAAACGACCAGGCCGTCGTCGTCGATCAACGTGGCGCCAAAGACGACCTCCGCTTCGTCGTCCTCGTCGAAGTTTGCGAACGAGGGGGCCCCGTTCTCGACCGTGAAGCGCTCCACCGCACCGCCGGCGTCGTGCGAGGACCACAGCAAGTTGCCGCCGCTGTCGATCGCGACGATCCGTGAGCCTCCGGCTTCAGGACGCGCCGCATAGATGATGTCTGGCAGCCCATCCCCGCTCACGTCGGTCAGCCCGATCGTCGCGCGTCCGTGTGCTCCCCAACTGTCGTTGTCTGGGTCGTGCGGGACCTCGAGCTCGACCGCCCCGGTCTGCCCGTCGAGCACGACGATGTTGCCACCGGGCCAGCCCAGCCCGTCCTGCTGGGTGATGTTGACGACCACCTCCGCGACACCATCCCCGTCGATGTCCGCCACCACGGGAATCGAGATGACCTCGTCGACTTCATAGCTCCACTCCAAGAGGACCGCGACGTCTTCGAACTCGGGCACGAACTCGCACCCGACCGGGTCGAACTGTGGAAGGCACTGATCCAGTGTCGGCTCGCAGAATTCACCGGCCTCGCAGTCGAACGAGTCCGCGCATGCGCCGGTCGGATCGGCACATTGGTCGCCCAAGCAGACCTGTCCCCCGTCGCAGCAGATGTCTTGCGCGTCTCCACAACGAACGCCCGAGTCGCAGGTGTCCAGGCACGCACCCAAGACGCACTCTTCGTCCGTCGCGCAGCATTCGTCCGCGGGACCGCACAGCACGGTCTCGCAGACCGAGTCCGCGCCGCTGCTCGACGAGGTCTCCGGGGGCGCCCCGCTGGTGGTCGTGCCGTCCCCGGGCCCGTCGGATGATCCGATGCCCGTATCTGCGTTCGAGCTCCCGCCGCCGAGCGTCGTGGCGGACCCGGTGGCATCATCGATGGTGGTGGAGGACGTCGCACCGGCGCTCGACAAGGAATCGATGCCGTCGGTGCCGGCCTCTCCCGAAGCGACAGAATCACCACAAGCCGCGCCGAGCCAGGGCAGCACAACGACGGAAGCAAACCGCAACATCAAGCGCATCGGAGGTAAGTTACCACACGGTTTTTCCGTGTGGGTTGCAGGACCGCATGGAGCCATCAGCGCCCCCAGGACCCTCAGCTGAGTAAGGCAACGACGGCATCGACCAGCTGACGGACTCCGAAAGGCTTGCCCAAGAAGCCGGTCTTCTCATCCGGTGCGGCGAGCGCATCGCCCTCGGCGTCGCCGCTGATCCGCAGGACCGGGAGCTCGGGGAGCCGGGCGCGGATCTCGACGAGAGCCCGTTCGCCTCCCATGCCGGGCATCGTTCGGTCGAGCACCACGGCCGTCGCGCGAGCTCCGTGCTGTTCGAGAAGGTCGAGAGCCTCCTCGCCGCTGGCCGCCTCGAGCACCCCGAAGCCGACGCTCGTGAAGGCACGGCGCATGATGTCGCGCAACATCGGCTCATCGTCGACGACCAGAATCGTACCTTCGTGGCGGGTCGGACGATCGGTGGCTGCGTCTGGAGCGGGAGTGGCGACGGGGATGCAGCTCAGGGGCAAGACGAGTTCCATCTGCGTACCCACGCCGACCTCGCTGCGAACCCGAACGCACCCTTCATGCCGGGCCAAGATCCCCAGGACTGCGGCAAGCCCCAGCCCACGGCCCTTGGCCTTGCTGGTGTGGAACGGATCGAAGATCTGAGCGATGCGCTCAGCCGCGATCCCGCATCCGCTGTCCCGAACTCGTACGACAGCGGCCGGGCCGACGCTCGGTGGAGTGCCAAAGAGATGCTCGCCCTCGCCAAACCCGGCCTCGATCTCTTCGGTGCACGCCTCGACCAGGACATCTCCGCCCTGCTCTCCGGTGGCATCCGCAGCGTTGGTGATGACGTTCATGACCACTTGCCGCAGCTGGACCTCATCGCCCAGCACCACGACAGGGGAGGCCGATGATGACACCACGAGCCTGACGTTCTTGCCGAGGGCGGAGGCGAGCAGCGGCTTCATTTCGGAGACCAGCGCGGCAAGGTCGGTCGAGACCCGCTCGGCGCTCCCCTCCCCCGCAAACGCGAGCATCGAGCTGCTGAGCTCGCCGGCGCGCTCGGCTGCAAGCCGGATGCTCGACAGGGCCTCCGCGACTCGACCTCCGGCACCGGCTTCACTCTCAGCGAACGAGGCCCAGCCCATGATCCCGGTGAGGATGTTGTTCAGGTCGTGCGCGATTCCTCCGGCCATCTGTCCCAAGCTCTCTCGCTTCTGGGCCTCCGCAACGCGAGCATCGAGAAGCCGACGCTCGGTCGTGTCGCGCAGAATGGCTTGGAGCAGGCCTGAATCCGGTCCCTTGGCGATCCGCACGAACACACCTTCCACCCAGACCGTTCCCGCATCGGCACTCCGCAGCGGAGCCGTAAACTGCAGCGGCGTAGACTCCTGCAGGAGCAACTCGCCCACCGCGTCCCGGTGCGAGTCGAGCACCAACTCGGTGAATGGC
>CAYGTG010000332.1:0-7895 GCA_964352485.1 uncultured Nannocystaceae bacterium
ACCAAGGGTTTGTGTGCTTGGGGAAGACCGTGTTGTCGGAGTTCGGACTCAACGCGACGAACGAGCCCATCGAGGGCGAGCCCACGAGAAACCCGTGGAACACCGAGTACACGAGCGGGGCGTCTTCCAGTGGGTCGGCGGCACTTGTGGCGGCTGGGGTCGTTCCACTGGCGCACGCAAATGATGGCGGCGGTTCGATCCGCATTCCGGCGGCGTGCTGTGGTCTGGTGGGTCTCAAGCCGACCCGAGGACGTCACGTGTTGTCCGAGATGGCGCGCTCGTTGCCGCTGAACCTGATCGGGCAAGGGGTCGTGACGCGAACGGTTCGAGACACGGCCTACTTCCAAGCAGAGGCAGAGTCCTACTATCGAAATCGGGCGCTTCCGGCGATCGGTCTCGTCGAAGGTCCCGGCAGGCGACGCCTTCGCATCGGGTATGCGCTCGACTCGATCACCAACAGGGCGACCGACGGCGACACCCGCACCGCGGTCGAGCAAGCCGCCTCGCTTCTTCGGGAGTTGGGCCATGAGGTCGTGCCGGTGGCGCTGCCCGTCACCAAGCAGTTCGCCGACGACTTCATGCTGTACTGGCAGGCGATCGCGTTTGCGATCTCGATGGGCGGCAAGCGGATGTTCGATGCGAGTTTTGACAAGTCCAAGCTCGACGGGTTTACGCGCGGCTTGGGCAAGCAGTTCACGCGCGGGTTTTACAACCTGCCGCTCGCACTCCATCGTCTGAACAAATCGAAGGCCGGCTACGCGCGGGTGTTCGAGTCCTACGACGCATTTCTCAGCCCGGTGCTGGCATCCACGCCACCAAAGATCGGCCATCTCAGCCCCACGGTGCCCTACGAAGAACTGCTGGACCGTCTGCTGGGCTATGCGTCGTTCACCCCGTTGGCGAACGTCACCGGAGGCCCTGCGATCTCCGTGCCGTGGTCGTTGACCGAGGCCGGGGTGCCGGTGGGTGTGCAGCTGTTCGCGACTCTTGGCGACGAGCGCACCCTGCTCGAGTTGGCGTACGAGATCGAGGACGCGCACCCGTGGCCGAAGATCGCGGCGGTGATAGACTTGGTCTGATCAGGCGTCGGGATCGCGGTCTCCGGTCTTCCCTCCGGCGGCGACTTGGAGCTCCAAGCTTGATGGGTGGGTTGTGCATCGCGTGCTCACTCAGCGCTGCAGTAGCTGAAGCGATCGAGTTGCACGGAGAACGGCGGCGCGTCTGCGGTGTTGGAGTTGGTGCCCGCGAGCAGGGAGAGGCGAACGTCGTCAGCAGCGTACGGCAACCCGAACTTCCCCAGTGGGAGCAGATCCAAGTTATCCGCCCCCGCCGGGCCGGCGGATACGTAGACGCTCCCGAGTGTGCTGACGATCTCCAAGGACACACCATCCGTCGGGTCCCCAACAGCAACGCTCGCCTGGGTGATGCCATCGCGCTCCACGGAGATCGACTCGCCTCCGTTGATGCTCACTTCGATGTTCCCGGCGTCAGCGTCGAGCGCGAGGCGAAACGGGAAATCGGCGAGTGTGGAAAGCTGGACGACGTCAACCCGTACGCTCGCGTCGACGAATGCGAGGGCGGGCAGCTCCACCCCTGCCACGCCGCCCACCTGCGGAACGACGGCGAAGCGAATCGTGCCGGAGGATTCGGTCACCCCCGCGGCATGGACAACGGTCCACAGCTCGTTGTCGACAATGCCGTCGTTGAATTCATCGACGATCTGGGGGCAGTCGTTGCCCCCGCCGCTGGATGCGTCCGACCCTGCCGAACTCCCGAAGCTCACCGACGTCGTGCTGGTCGAGGTCGAGCCCGAATCGCCATCGGTGGCCGCATTCGAGCTCCCCGTCGTGGTGCTCGAGCCGTCCTGTGGACACGTTTCTCCCTGGCACTCGGTGTTGCCCGCGTCTTCGTCTTCGGGCTCGACACAATGGTTGGCGAGCCCTCGCGGCGCGTCGGCCCCGTAGCGCATGCCCGAGGTGCAATCGTCATCGGGAAAGCTGCAGAAGCCGGTGCTCTGGCATGTTCCGCTGTGCCCGGCGTGTTGGCACTGACTCGCCGAAGCGCAGCGGAAGGCATCTTGCGCACATCCGCTGGCCAACAGCAGCGAGGCGCTCAGGCCCACCCGCAACCTCGCAACCTCGAGCAGCGCCATGACTTGCTTTACTCCACGAGACGCACGGTCGCGGTTGGAAGTCGGTCGATCGCGTTGCCGATCTGCATGGACTGCGCGGCGGCGGCGTTTTCGGCGACATCGACCGCGAGAGGCTTGAGCGTGAACGGTCGCTCAGAATCGTCCGGTTCGGGCTCGACCGACACCACGATCCGCTGTCCGCGGAGATCCGCCGGGAACGTGAATCCGTCCGGAGCGTTGAGGAGTAGATCCTCACCGGGGACCGTGGGCCCGGGCAGCTCGCCGCTGTGGGGTGCCGCGAAGTCAGGCTGACTCAAGTCGACGAAGCGGCCGGTGCTGATGGGCATACCGTCGACGACCGCCCAGCCTTCGTATTGCCACCCTGGCGGAAGATCCGGCAAGTCGAGGCCCGGCGTCGGTGGGCTGGTGCCCAGGTCGAGGAACCAGACCCCCGCGTATTCGTCGCTGTCGGGTCCATCGGTCGGGGTGGCGAGGATGAAGCGACCCTCGGCGCTCGAGAAGTCGTCCCCCAGGGCTGTAGCGTCACCGACCACGAGCATACTGTCGACCCCATCGCGGGGCCCACCGAGGTACTTGCTCACCCCGGGCGTGATGTCGACATCACCCTGCGTCTCGATCGTGATGACAAAGTCGGTGGCCGCCATGAGGTCGCGGCCGGCATCGAACTGCGCGTCAGGGATGGCGATCCCTTCGAGGTCGACGACCGCCCCCGACGCATCGATGTTGAACTTGCCGACGGTGACGGGAGCCTCGTCGATGATGCCCCACAGCTCGAAGTGGAAGCCGCCGGCGAGCGGCTCGATGCCATCGACCGCCACCTCCGCGATCGGGCGCTCGGCCAAC
The DNA here is from genome assembly GCA_964352485.1 of uncultured Nannocystaceae bacterium. Lineage (GTDB taxonomy): Bacteria > Myxococcota_A > Polyangia > Nannocystales > Nannocystaceae > CAJXVA01. Next base: position 2,996 of record CAYGTG010000332.1, read on the forward strand.
TCGCCCGTCGAACCGCCGGATTCCTCCCCGCCGGGTTGCTCGTCGCCCGTCGTTTCACGTGGGTCACCGGTCGTTCCGGTCGAGGCCGCCGTCGGATCGACACCATCGGTCGCTTCCACGTCGGTCGTGTCGGTCGTGCCGGTCGACGTGTCCGTGTTGGCGGCTACGTCTAAATCCGAGCCTTCGGAGCAGCCGGTGAGAGCAAGTCCGCAAGCTGCGGCGATGGAGAGCATTCTTGTGCGGGTCATGGGGTCCTCAATCCCTCCGCGGGTGCGGACGGCTCCCCTCGATATGCGGCGTGGGACATTCGGTTACACCCCGACCCAACTCATGGCGGTACACGTCGCGGTCCGCATTTTTCTTGGGATCACATTCAACCCGAGCACGCCTTAGGCACCGTGCAGCAAACCAACACCCGCCCCCTTGGGATCCCCGCCGCGTGGTCGAGACCTCCCTTTGTGAAACTTGCTCTGTTCGCATCGTTTCTTTGCGCGGCGCTCCCGCTTGGTTGCGATGACGCGCAGGCACCCGATACGGAGGCTCCGCCCGCCAAGCCTGGCAGCACTCCGGCCGAGGTGGCGTCGAAGGATGAAGCCCCAAGCAACAAGGCCGCTGAGGCCAACGCAGCTGCGAAGCCAGAGGCCAAGCAACCCGCCGAATTTCCTGCACTCCCCGCCGACGCCACCGTGCTGGATGTGCTCGGTGGAACGCTGAAGGTGCCCAAGGGCGCCAAGCTTGGCGTCAGCATCAACAGCTGGTGGAGCATCACCGCCGCAGATGACTTCACGATGGTCGCCAGGCAGAGCCACGACACGCTCAGCGACCTCAAGCAGGGTCTTGGAGACGTAAAGATCATCGTCGAGGATACCTCCACCGTGGTCTACGAGAAGCAGGGCGGATTCGGCTTCATTGCGATCGCAGGGCCAGAGCCGTCTGACGCAGGGGACGGAGATGAAGGCTGGCTCATCGAGTGTCGCGAAGGGTCCGCGAAGGAATGGGCCATCGACCACAAGGCCCAGGGCCATCCCCGCGAACGCATCGACCAGATGGTCTCCGTCTGCCGTTCGTTCTCGGTGGAATGAACGGAGCCCACCTCCGGTCCTGTTACCAGTTGTAGGTAAAATGCCTACATCAAGCATGGGCGGTCGCGGTAGTTTTCGTCGGTTCGCGAGGAAACTTGGCGCCTCTAGGGTGGGTCTCAGGCGCGATGCCTGGTGCCACGCTCAAGATCCGCGATTTGCACAAGACGTACTCCGGGGACGTTCGGGCCCTGCAGGGCATCGAGCTGGACATCGAGCCGGGCATGTTTGGGCTGCTGGGGCCCAACGGTGCTGGCAAGTCGACGCTGATGCGGACCATCGCCACGCTGCAGGAGCCCGACCGAGGCTCCATCCACCTTGGTGATATCGACGTGCTCGCCAACAAGGACGCGGTGCGCCGGGTGCTTGGGTATCTGCCCCAGGACTTCGGCGTCTATCCCAGCGTCGACGCAGTCACGCTGCTCACCCACTTCGCGATGCTCAAGGGCATCACGGCGCCCAAGGATCGCAAGGCCGTGGTCGAGGCGCTGCTCAACCGGGTCAACTTGTGGCAGCACCGCAAGAAGAAACTAGGCGGCTACTCCGGCGGCATGCGGCAGCGGTTCGGCATTGCCCAAGCGCTGCTCGGCGACCCCCGCCTGATCATCGTCGACGAGCCGACCGCCGGTCTCGACCCCGAAGAGCGCACGCGTTTCCTGAACCTGCTCTCGGAGATCGGCGAGCAGGTGGTGGTCTTGCTGAGCACCCACATCGTCGAGGACGTCGCCGACCTGTGCAGCAACATGGCGATCATCGCCGGCGGCGAGGTGCTGCAGACCGGAGCGCCGCACGGTGCCATCGATGCGCTCGCCGGCAAGACGTGGCGCAAGGTCATCGACAAGTCACAGCTCGAGGCGCACCAGCGCGACCACACCGTCATCTCGACCCGTCTCGTGGGCGGTCGCACCGTGATTCACGTGTTCGCTGAGGATGACCCTGGCCAGGGCTTCGATCCCGTCTCGCCGGATCTCGAAGACGTCTATTTCACGACGCTGCACGACGCACGTTCCGAGGCGGCCTGAGATGACCGGTCTTCCTGCCATCCTCGAGTTCACCCGCTTCGAGCTGAAGCTTCGGTTTCGGCAGCCCGCGGTCTATCTGTTTGCGCTGCTCTTCGCGGCGCTGTCGTTCGGCGCAATGACCACGGACGCGGTGCAAATCGGCGGCGGTGGTGGTCAGACGCTGATCAACGCGCCCTTCGTGGTCGGCCAGATGCTGGCGATCATGAGCGTGTTCGGGATGCTCCTCGTCACGGCATTCGCCGCGGGCGCGGTGGTTCGCGACTTCGATGATGGGGCGTATCAGCTCTTCTACACCAAGCCGATCCACCGCCGAGACTACCTCCTGGGTCGCTTCATCGGTGGCCTTCTCACCGCGATGTTCGTGATGTCGGCGTGCTCCTTCGGCATGCTGGTGGGCTCGCTGATGCCCTGGTTGGACCCCGAACGGCTCGGCCCGTTCTCGCTCTTCACGTTTGTGCAGCCGCTGATTGTCTTCGTGTTTCCGACGCTGTTCGTGCTCGGTGCGATCTTCTTCTCTGTGGCCACGTTCACGCGCCGCATGCTGTGGGCCTATGTCTCGGTGGCCGGGCTCATGGTGTTGTTTGCCGTCTCCGAGGCGTTTGTCGGCGACCTCGACAACGACACGCTCGCCGCGTTGATCGATCCCTTCGGCATGTCGGCGTTCACGCTCGAGACTCGCTACTGGACCCCAGACGAGCGAAACACGTCGGTGGTGCCCTTCTCGGGATCGGTGCTGCTCAACCGCGTGGTGTGGTCCACCTTGGGCGCCGCGATCCTGGCGTTCACGATCTCTCGCTTCCGCCTCGTGGCCCCAAGCGTGGGCTCGAAGAGGAAAAAGGGAGAGGAGGCCTCGTCGAGTACGGAGGTGGCGATTCCCAAGGTTGGGGTCGACTACGGTCTGGGCAGCCAGCTACGGCAGTGGGCGTTCTCGACCCGGATCGAGCTCCGAGGCGTGCTCACCAGCACCGCGTTCTTGGTGTTGTGCGTGTTCGCGATGCTCAACGTCTTTGGCGGTGCGTACGGAAGCACCAACCAGATCTACGGCACCCCGGTACTTCCCGTCACCAACCTGATGCTCCGGGTGATCGACGGCGCGATGGGTCTGTTCCTGCTCATCGTCATCACGTTCTACGCCGGCGAGCTGGTCTGGCGCGAGCGGAAGACGGGGATGTCGCGGGTCATCGACGCGATGCCCTCGGCCAACTGGGTGTTCTTGATGTCCAAGCTCTCGGCGCTGCTTGCCGCGGTCGCCGTTGTCTGCGGGGTCTCCATACTCACCGCGATGTTCGTTCAGCTCATCGGTGGATTCACCGACATCGAGCCGGGCCTCTACATCAAGGGCGTGTTTGGGGTGCAGTGGTCCGAGTGGGCCCTGCTTGCTGTCCTGGCGCTCTTCTTCCAGGTCATCACCAACCACCGCTTCGCGGGCTACGGCTTGGTTGCGTTGCACTTCATCCTGCAGATCGCCCTGCCGCTGCTCGACTTCGAACACCGCCTGTATCGCTTCGGCAGGATGCCCGATGGCCCGTACTCCGACATGAACGGCTTCGGGCACTGGGTGGAGCCGATGCTCTGGTTCCGCGGCTACTGGGGCTTTGCGGCGCTGGGCCTGGTCCTGCTCGCCAACCTGATGTGGGTTCGCGGATCCGACCCTCGTTTCAAGCTCCGGCTCCGCGAAGCGGGTCACCGGCTGTCGCCGGTCTACCTCGGCCTGTTCGCGTTCGCAGGGGCGGGATTCATCGCCAGCGGCGCATACGTCTACTACAACACGAACGTTCTCAACACGTACAAACCGTCCAAGTGGTCCGAGGATCACGCCGTGGAGTACGAGCAGAAGTACAAGCAGTACGAGGACCTCGCACAGCCGCGGATCACCGCGACCAAGTTGGACGCGGCCATCTATCCACACGAGCGACGTGTCGAGCTGGGGGGCACGCTCACGCTCGAGAACCGCAGCGACGAGCCGATCGAGACGCTGCATGTGTTGCTCGACTCGGACACCCAGTGGCCGCTGATCAGCCTCGATGAGTTCCACACCCTGGAGACCAACGACGCCGAGATCGGGTATCGGATCTACCGCCTCGCGTCACCGCTGCAGCCGGGCGCCTCCATGGAGGTGCAGTTCGAGTCTCGCTACGAAGAACCCGGGTTCAAAAACAGCGGCACCAACACGGACATCGTGGAGAACGGCACGTTCTTCCACAACGACCGCTACCTGCCCCATTTCGGCTACAATCCCGACCTTGAGATGTCCGATGCGGACGAGCGCCGCAAGCGGGGCCTGCCCGAGAAGGCGCGCATGCTTCCGGTCGACGACATGGCAGGCCGGGCCAACACGTACATCTCGCGTGAATCGGACTGGATCGACTTTGAGGCCACCGTCAGCACCAGCGCCGACCAGATTGCGTTGGCGCCCGGCTACCTGACCAAAGAGTGGACCGAGGGGGATCGTCGCTTCTTCCACTACAAGATGGATGCGCCGATTCTCAACTTCTACGGCTTCCTCTCCGCTCGCTACACGGTGGCTCGCGACCAATGGAACGACGTCGCCATCGAGGTCTATCACCACGCTCCGCACGACTACAACGTGCCGCGGATGATCGACGCCGTGAAGAAGTCGCTGGACTACTACACGGCCAACTTCTCGCCGTACCAGCATCGGCAGGTGCGCATCGTTGAGTTCCCCCGCTACGCCAGCTACGCGCAGTCGCTGCCCAACACCATCCCGTACAGCGAGTCGATCGGCTTCATCGCCGACCTGCGTGACGAAGAAGACGTCGACTACGTCTTCTACGTCAC
>CAYGTG010000333.1:0-7345 GCA_964352485.1 uncultured Nannocystaceae bacterium
CCCCGAAGGGGGTCGCGCAGAAACCCGGCACGGACTTTGGGCATGAGGTACTAGTCCGCGCTCCATGACAAGCATGATGTGATTGTCCGGGTAAGCGCGCCCACTGGGCACGCGGATGTCATGGCCGGCGAAGTCGAGGTGCCTTGACGTGCGCCGTCCAGCTGGCATCGTGCGGGCGTGCTCAAGCCGATTCGATACACCGACCTCGACACGGGCAAGGTTCATGAAGAAGCTGTCTACGGCGGATTTTGGGTCAAGCTCTTGTACGGGACGTGGCTGGGGCGGGTGTTCTCCTCGCTCGTCGCGGCGCCACCTGTGAGTCGGTTCTACGGGTGGCTGCAAGATCGGCCAGGGTCGAGCCGGAAGGTCGCTCCCTTCGTCGAGCGGTTCGACATCCAGATGGAGGATTTTCTCCCCGAAGAGGGGCGGAGCGCCGAGTCGCCCTATTCGAGCTTCAACCAGTTCTTCACCCGGCGAGTCACCCAGACCGCTCGGCCCTTCGCCGAGGCGCCGAGCTTTCCTGCGCCGTGTGACGCCCGCTACTTTGCGTACGACGAGCTCAACGATGCGGTGAGCATCCCGGTGAAGGGGGCGTTCTTCAAAGCAAGCGCCCTGCTGCGCAGCGAGGAGTGGCAGGACCACTTCGAAGACGGGCCTGGCTTCATCGCGCGGCTGTGCCCGGTGGACTACCATCGGTTTCACTTTCCTGACGATGGTGAAGTTTTGGCGTCGTGGCGGATCCCTGGGGCCCTGCATTCGGTCAACCCTTGGGCGCTGGCGTTCCGGCAAGACATCTTCATGCTCAATGAGCGCGAAGTGACCATCCTGCAGACCAAGAGCTTCGGAAAGCTCGCGTTCATCGAAGTCGGTGCCACCTGCGTCGGCAAGATCAAGCAGACCTACGCGGGCAAACGGTTCTCGCGCGGAGACGAGAAGGGCATGTTTCTCTTCGGGGGATCCAGCGTGATCGTCATCGGAGAGAAGGGGCGCTGGAGCATCGATCCCGCGATCGTGGAAAACACCTCCATGGGCATCGAGACCTATCTGAAGATGGGCCGGGCGCTGGGGAAGGCGTAGATCTTCTCATGGCGAACCTCGTCCATCGCTTCATCTCCGGCCAACTCCGTCGTCCGTCGGGGCTGTTCGGCCGGCGGGTCATGACGCGGCTTCTCGATCGCGGCAATGCGCCGCTCATCGAGGCCACCGTGGCCGCGGCCCGGCTGCAGCCCGACAGTTGCTATCTCGATGCCGGCTTTGGCGGTGGGCTCTCGCTGCGCCTCGCGCTGGATTCGATCTCCAACACGCCGCTGTACGGCATCGACTTCTCTGTGGACGTGGTGCGCGAAGGCCATCGACGCCTCCGGACGCAGGTCGCCCGCGGGGAGGTGGCGTTGCTGCACGCAGACGTGGCCGATCTTCCGTTTCGTGAAGGCATGTTCGACGCGATCACCACGATCAACACCGTGTACTTCTGGCCCGACCCCGAGGCGGCGTTTCGGGAGTTGGCGCGAGTGACCGCTCCGGGTGGCTGCCTCGCGATCGGCTTTACCGGCGCGGAGAAACTGGCCGGCCACCCGGAACTCAGCAGTGGGTTTCGCCACGTGGTCCCCGCGGAGGTGGAAGCCTGGGCAGCGGCGGCCGGCTTCTCCTCATGCGCAACCCAAGCGCTGGAGGGCCGTGTGACCACGGGGGACTTCGTCACGGTCGCGAGGCGAGCGATGCCGGTTTGACGGGTCGCACGGGATGATCCTGGCCCGCACAGCGGTATACCGGCCGTATGGGACTGCTCAAGTCACGCCCTGAGATCCGCCTGGGCATCCCGCGGGTGATCGTCCCGGGCGATTCGCTCTCCGCACGGCTCATCCTTCGCTGCTCCGATCCTGTCCCGATCGATGGGCTGAGCCTGGAACTCGTGGGCACAGGTGTCTGGCATACGTCATCGCAGTACGGCCAACACCGCAACACCCTCGACGTGGTCCGTCTGGTCGGCCGCCCCGTCACCGAGCGAACCGAGCTGTCCGCTGGGGACCACGAGTACATCGTTGCGTTCACGGTGCCCCCCGATGCGCCCCCCTCGTTCAGCGGCGGTCTTCTGTCGGTGGAGTGGGAGTTCCGAGTGCGGGCGGATATCCCGTGGTGGCCCGACGCGAAGGCGACGTTTGTGGCTCACGTGGCTCCGCGCCCAAGTGCGGAATCCGCCGCGCCCCCGAGAGTGTTCGCCTCCGAGATGGACGGCCCGCAGGGCACGAAGCCCTACGCCGAGCTGTCTTTGGGCGAGGTGGTGAGCGGGGAGTCGCTCGAGGGGACCGTCGCGCTCGCCAACACCGAGCACAACGACTACAACGGGATCGAGTTTCGGCTCACGTCGACCGAGACCATCCCTTCTCTCCTTGCCTCGCGCACCGTACAGCACAAGCAGGCAAGCTGGAGAATCCCCCTGTCCTCGCCCGGGGAAAACGAGCTGATTCGGTTCCATCTCAAGCTCCCCGAGATCGTCCCGGCGTTCGACACTCAGAAGCTCTCGCTGTCGTGGCAGCTCGAAGTGCGGCTGAGCCGTGCATGGGCCCTGGACACGAAGCTGTGGATCCCCCTCGAAGTTCGAACCCGTACCGGCCACGATCGCACCGAGACGAGTGCACCGCTGGCGGTCGGTTCGGATCGACTCGCGCAGGTATGGCGGCACGCGGGGCGCAGCAGTGGGTTCAACTACCGGGATGGGGAGCTGTCCCGAGAGAGCGGCGCGGCGCGGCTCGTGATCCGGCGGGAGCATCGTGGCCGCCGAGGCTTACAGCTGCTCGCCGAAGCTCGCTACCCAGACCTCGATCTCGGCCTGCGCTGTGAGGACGGAACACTTCGTGCCCGTGATCCGGCGCAGTCAAAGAGCATCGGCGAGCACACCGACCCCAAGTGCGAAGGCCTCCAGCTCGAGCACGCCGATGACACGCGCATGGTGTTCTCGGTCGATGACCCCGGGACGCGCCTGCGCTCGGTCTCTGAGACCGCCGACCGCTTCGCCGCCTTTTGGTCTGCGTTCGAGACCGTCCGCGAGTCTCTGCCTGCCCCCGCCGACATGGTCGACGCTGTGCCCGCGTTTCAGGCTGCGGCCCGTCATCTCGGTGCCGACCTCGACGTCGCGAGCATGGACATTCGCGGCAGCCGCGACGAGATTCCATTCGCTCTCGAAGTCCAGTGGGATGACGACGGTCGCGCCCGCACCCTGCTCGAAGTCCGCCCCGTGCTTCCGATTGACGCTCGCTGGCATCAGCGCTGGAACGACGGTCCATTCGCCGCGTTGCCCCAGGGCCTGGAACCACTGCTGCACGGCGCCCGCTCCGTCGAGATCGATGACGAAGCGATCCGAGTCGTGTTCCCGCCCTGCGGCAGCGACGTTCATCCGATGGTCGAGCGCATCGAGGCGATGCTGGAGGTCGCGCGCCGCCTTTCGGGTCGAGGGGCCGGGTACCGATAGCGGGAATCTCCACTCTTCAAAGGTGGTATGCGCATCCCATGCAGCCGCCCCAGCAGCCTCCATACGCGCCGCCCCCCGGACACTACGCACAGCCGCCCAAGAAAAAGGGACTCGGCTGCGGCGTCATCATTGCGATCGTCGCGGCGATCACGGTCCCCATCCTCGGGATCCTCGCCGCCATCGCGATTCCAGCGTTCACCAAGTACGTACGGAAATCGAAGACCTCTGAAGCGCGGGTACAGCTGGCGAAGCTGTACGATTCGATGGGGAGCTACTACGCCGAGCATGGACGCTGTCCCGAAGGACTGACGGGGTCGGCCGGGGTCACGCCGCCTCTGTCGGTCAACTGCAACGACGGCGAAGGCGGTCGCTGCCTCCCCGGCGCGCCGGACTACGGTGCCGAGCTCTGGAACGACAACGACACCTGGCAGGCCCTGGGTTTCTCGATTAAGGACGGCCACTACTTTCACTACGACGTCGAGTGGACCCAGGACGAGTCGGGCGTCTGCCAGTTCGTCATCAAGGCGTACGGCGACCTCGATGACGACGGCGTGTTCTCGACGTTCGAGCGTGCCGGGGCCGCAGACGTCAACGGAGTCAACGGCGCCGCAGGCCTGTACATCGATCAAGAGCTGGAGTGATCCGGTCCGCTCGGCCTGGGGTGCGCCTTGCTGAGGGAGCAGGGCTGTGATCCCGGTTCGTCTGTACGCGTCCTGTCTGGCTCTCCGGCGCTCCCCAGGCCCAAGCGCCAGTTGCGCCCCGAACGCACGTTCTGCCGGGCCCCGCGGTCTTGTGGTGGGGTTCGCGCTGCGGTACTGGAGTTCGGCTCTGGCTTCAGACGCAGACCTCACCGCGCTCCCCGACAACGCGCCCAAGCTGCTGACACTGCGCTTGGAGATGGCGATCGTCAGGCGGGTGTTCCGTCTGGGTGCCTGGGTGATCCTCGCGATGCTCACGCAGTTCTTTGTGAACTACTTCGACACGCTCATGGTGGGGCGTCTCGAGCCGGAGCTTGCCACCGCATCACAGGCGGCACTTGGCCTGGGCATGCCGGTCTTCTGGGCGGTCGGGGGGTTCTTTGCGGCGATCGGCGCGGGCACCCAGGCGATCACGGGCAGGAGGTTTGCCGAGGGCAAGATCGTCGAGACCGGACAGGTGCTGTTCAACAGCCTGTGCGTCGGCATCCTGGCCGGTGCGTTTGGCGGCGTCTTCGGTTGGTTCGCGACGCCTGTCGCCGTCGAGGCGCTCGCCAGCGCCAGCCCACTGCAGGCGGCGCTTGGAGCCGAGTACACGCAGATCCGAATGATCGGCGTGCTCGGCATGGTGATCACGTTCAGCTACAAGGCCTTCTTCGACGGCATCGGCCGCACCTATGTGCACCTGTGGGCCGCGCTGGCGATGAACGTGTTCAACATCGGCTTGAACTACCTGTTCATCTTCGGCTCCGAGCCGCTGGGCATTCCGCGAATGGAGCTCGCCGGAGCCGGCTACGCCTCGGTCATCAGCACTTACCTGGGGCTGGCGATCATGGCCTACGTGAGCGCCTCGGGTGACTGCAGCAAGTTCGAGATCTATCGCTACCGCAAGATCGACACGTCGGTGATGTGGAACATCATCCGGCTGCTGGTGCCCTCGGGGACGGCCACGGTCATCCTCATGGCTGGGTTTGCGCTGTTCATGTACTTCGTCGGTCAGATCGACGCGGCGTCGGGCGGCACCGCCAATACGTACACCGACGCAACGAAGGCGATCATGGACACCTCGGCGTTGTGCTTCATGCCGGCGATCGCGTTTGGTACAGCCACCGCCACCTGCGTCAGCCAGAGCCTTGGCGCTGGCAAACCGAACCTTGCCGCCCGCTATGGCTGGGAGTCAGCGCGGCTCGGCATCTACGCGATGCTGGTGATCGGAGTCGTGTTCATGGTGATCCCCGAGCAGATCATCTCGGTCCTGGCGCCCAACGATCCCGAGGTGCCCAAGGCCGCCGCTACTTCGATGCGCATGGTGACCTTCGCGTTGCCGCTGATGTCGGTTGGCTTGATCCTGGCCCAGGCGCTCTACGGCGCTGGGGCCAACGTCTTCGTCGCGGTCGCCGAGGGCATTTTGCACTTCGGGCTACTGGTGCCGCTGACGTGGCTGCTTGGACCGAAGCTCGGGTTCGGTATGGAGGGCGTCTGGTTCTCCGCTTCGCTCTACGTTTCGCTGCTGGGGGTCGTGATGGCCTTCAAGTTCGCCAGCAAGGGCTGGCGAGAGATCAAACTTTGACCGCCGCCGCAGTCCGGCGCGGATCCCGTCCCGCGGTGCTGCAACAGCGGTGTCGACACCTGGAGTCGGTCTGATAGTCTCCAAGCCCGCTGGCGGCGGGCCACACATCGCTGGCGGTCTTGAGTCCAGATGCGACTTCGTTTCTATCTCTTCGCGCTAGCCCTCGTGGGAGCCTGTGCGGTCGTCGGAACTCGTCGACTCGATCGGCGGTTCGGCCAGGCGCGCCCGATACCGCGGACGGTGCAAGCCCTTCGGGCCGACGGGGTCGACTACTGGACCGAGGTTCGACCGATCGTGGCTTCGCGGTGCGTGGTGTGTCACGGCTGCTACGACGCGCCGTGCCAGCTCAAGCTCGGATCTCCCGAGGGCATCGACCGGGGCGGGACGGAGGCCAAGGTCTACGATGCGGTTCGTCTGCTGGAGGCTCCGCCGACGCGGTTGTTCGAGGACGCCCAGACCACCGCCGGATGGCGAAATGCCGGGTTTCATCCGGTGCTCAACGAGCGCGCTCAGTCCGAGCTTGCCAACCGCGAGGCGGGGGTCCTCGCCCGCCTTCTCGAGCTCAAGCAAGCGCACCCGCTGGAGAGCGGTGGCCTGCTCCCCAAGGACATGGACGTTTCGATCCACCGCGAGCAGGTGTGCCCGTCCATCGAGACGCTCGACGACTACGAGCAAGACCATCCGAGCTGGGGCATGCCCTTCGGCGTGCCCGGGCTGCAGCCCCAAGAGCACGACACCCTCCTGCGATGGGTCGAACAAGGGGCGGTCCATACGCCCCCAGAGCCGCTGGACGCGTCCACGCGTGAGCACGTGGATCGCTGGGAGGCCTACTTCAACGATCCCTCTCTCAAGGGGCGCGTCACGGCTCGATACATGTACGAGCACCTGTTCCTCGCGCATCTATACTTCGAAGACCTGTCGCGAGACGTCTCGTCGCGCGACCCGGCACAGTTCTTCGAGCTCGTCCGCTCCCGCACGCCGCCGGGGCAGCCCATCGACCGCATTGCGACGCGGCGCCCCTTCGAAGATCCCGGCACGCGTCCGTACTACCGACTTCGGCCGGTTCGCGAGTCGATCGTGGCCAAGCTGCACCTGCCCTACGCGCTGAGCGACGCCCGCATGGACCGGTGGCGATCGCTGTTCCAAGATGCCTCGTTCGAGGTCACGAAGTTGCCCTCCTACGAGCCCGAGGTCGCATCAAACCCCTTCGCGGCGTTCGAAGAGCTCCCCGCGGCGTCGCGCTATCAGTTCATGCTCGACGAGGCGCAGTTCACCTTGATGGGGTTCATGAAAGGAGCGGTCTGCCGAGGTCCCATTGCGCTGAATGTGATCAACGATCACTTCTTCATCTTCTTCCTGGACCCGGAACTGGGCGGGCTGGAAACCGACAAGTTCCTCCGCGAAAACGCAGACTCCTTGCGTCTCCCCGCGGCGGCCGGCTCCAACGCCCCGCCGATGATCACGTGGGTAAAAAACGCGGCGAGGCAGCGAAAATACATGGAGGCGAAGCGCGCCGAAGCGCGCAAGGCGTTTGGGAGCGAGCGCGATGTGACCCTCGATGCCTTCTGGGACGGAGACGGGACCAACCCCAACGCCGCGCTCACGGTCTTC
>CAYGTG010000333.1:7355-7892 GCA_964352485.1 uncultured Nannocystaceae bacterium
AATGATTGGGGGCATGCCCAAGACTGCTTGGGTGCTCGACTACCCGCTGCTCGAGCGAATCCACTACCTGCTCGTCGCGGGTTTCGATGTTTTTGGAAACGTGGGCCATCAACTCACAACCCGCACGTACATGGACTTCCTTCGCATGGAGTCCGAGTTCGGCTTTCTGGTCTTTCTTCCTGAGGAAGCGCGAACGAAGGAGCGGGAGTTCTGGTATCGGGATACCAACGAGCGGATCGCGAAGGAGATTGCGGGGCAGGTGACCGAACTCGATGTGCAGAGCGGGATCGAGTACAAGACCGCAGATCCCAAGTGGGAGCTCTACCTGAAGCTGGGTCGGCACCTGAGGCCTGTGCTCGACGCACGGGTGGACCTCGGTCGCGCGGCGCCCGAGATCCGCACGCCGCTCGAGCGCCTCACCGCACTGAAGGGCAAGCCGGTGAGTCGGATGCCGGAGTTGGCGTTTCTGCACATTCCCGATGCCGACCCTGCCGACCAAGTCTTCACGCTGGTCCGCAACAGCGCCCACTCCAACAT
>CAYGTG010000334.1:0-7876 GCA_964352485.1 uncultured Nannocystaceae bacterium
CCCGAAGGGGGTCGCGCAGAAACCCGGCACGGACTTTGGGCGTGAGGTACTAGTCGTGATTGACTTCGACTGAACCGCCGTTGAGGTCCTGCCTCATGCCCGGGAGTGACGATCAGCCGAGGTGCGCTCGGTGTAGTCCCCTGTTCTCGAGAGTTTCTCGAGCAGATTCTGCAACTGGACTCGCCCTTGGGAACTCAGCTTGGACATCTGGCCGCAGTTCAGCGTGAACGCGCCCGAGACAAAGAGCTTCGAGAACTCGCCAACGAGCCGTTCGATCACGCTCGCCTGCGCGTCCTGGGTCACGAGGTAGCCGCGACGCGCGACGGGCAGTCCGTAGCTCCACGCGTAGACCCGTGAGGAGGGGATGAACGGCAAGAACGAAGGCTGCCCCCCCACACGCACCGCCAGTCGGTCCGCTCTGGAGACGAAACTGCCGTCACGGCCGTCGGGCTCATCGATGAGGCACACGAAACGGCGGATCTCTTCGGCGAACACCGCGTCCGCCGAGGACTTCATCTCCCGCGTTCCGCCGTAGTAGTAGCGAATGTCGTGGCCGAAGGAGGCGCACGCGATCGCAGCCTCGAGCGCGGGCGTCCGGATGTTGAGCCTGCGACTGAGCGCGCGCACGAGGGAAGGGGTGCTGTCGAGATCCCAATTGAGGTTCAGATCGAAGACTTGTTCCGGACACTCGTACGGTCGGGCTCTGGGATATCTTGGGTTCCTCCACAACAAAGGCCGACGGACGTCGTCCGTCGTCGAGGCGAGGAGAACCTTGTGAAGTTGTCGGATCGTTTCGTTCATCGGTTGCCTTCTCCAGATCAGTAGTCGAGGCCAAGCGTGGCGCAGTTGAACGCCAAAGCATCGATGACATCGCCGCTTCGACTTCGAAGTCCGGTCATCACGCTTCCGGCGGGGCAGTTGTAGGTGTCGGTGATCGCGTTGCCGTGGAAGTAGGTTCCAGACTGCACGCCCGAATCCACCGCCATTCCGTACGATCCGTACGAACCGGTGAGCGTCGGTGCTCCGCACCGCAGGCGGATGCGGTCGACGTACCACCCGGTGCCCAGGTCGGCGCCCGTGAGGACTTGACCCCCGGGACACATGAACGTGCCGTAGCTCGAGGGGCTGTTGTTGTGAAACGAGAGATTGTACGTGCCTCCCGTGTCGACTTCGTAGGTGTAGGGGATCCCCGAGGTCTCGAGATCGAGGTTCCCGCAGATCCCGCTGACGTCGCCCAACACCGGGTGGGAGTTGAGGAAGATGCTGTAGGTGACATCCTGCATCCGAAGGCCGACAAGCGCGTCGCCCGCGAAGCAGTTGCTCTCGACAAGAGTCCCCCCGGTGCCGCCATACCAACCGCTCGGCGTTGTTGAGGAGAGCTGCAGGCCCTGAGGACACCCTTCGTCGCTCGTGCCGTCGCAGTCGTCATCCGACCCGTTGCACACCTCGGGCGTGGTTGGCATGGCCGGCGTGCAGGCCTGCGTCATCTGCCAGGTGCAGGTCGCATCGCACGTGTACTCGCCCACGAGGTCGATCGAGGAGCCATCACAGCTCATCGAGCCGCACTCGTCGGCTTCGGTGACGGTCCCTGGCGCACAACCGTCGGAGGTTGGGTCGGTGGGCGTGCAGGGTCCCAGCTCGTTCCAAGAGCCGTCGTCGGCACATACGCGCGTCGCCGTGGAGCAGCTGCCGCATCCTTCGACACTCACACTTCCAGGCTCGCAGTCGCACGTCGGTGGAGCGGAACACGCAGACCACACCCCGCCGTTGCAAACCTGCACGCCTTGAATGCCGCACGCTCCGGAGCAGTCCTCAACGGTACCTGCACCGACGGTCGGGTCATCGTCGGCGCAGTCGCTCCCGCCGCAGCTTCCGTCGGGAGATCCGTCGGCGTCGCTGTCGAGGGTCGTATGAATGCAAGACGACGCGGAACAGAGGTCATTCGTGCAAGGGTCGGCATCGTCGCAGTCTGCGTTGGATGAACAAACCGTATCTTCGCAGGACCCGATCACCGGGTTGGTGTCGTCGCAGTCGCCTCCAAACAGGCCCGGCTTCCAAGGCACACCATCACCGTCCGCGTCCATCTCGACGCCTTGCCGGATCCCGAACTCGCCTTCGAGCCACGACGCTTTCTCTGCCAGCACCGAGGCGTCGTCGTTGCCCGTCCTCCCGTAGAGCCACGATGGATCGTACATCTGCGAAGGCCCGAACATGCGGAGCGGTCCGTCGAACTCCGACATCGCGTAGGCTTGGGTTGCCGCCAGCGCCATGCAGAGCGAATCCCCGTAGTCTTCCACAGAGAGTTCTCCGCAGCGGCTGTAGCGACTGACGTGACCGTGCGGTTCGTAGGACTCGGTTTTGCAGTCAAACTCAGCGGACTGCGGGTACCGCTCCGAAAACCACAGCGGGATGCGAACACCGAGGATGGAGTTGTTGATGCGACTGATCTCCGAGAAGCCTTCCGCATAGAACAGGTGATCGGTGCCGTGCAGCGACCAATCGATCATATGGGTCAGCTCGTGCAGGTACACATCGGGCCGGCTGGCGTTGGCCTCGGGCATCAGCACCGTGCCCCAGATCGGGGCCAAGGCGCGGTTCTTCTGGGTGAACAGGGTGATGTCCAGCCCAAGCAGCTCGACCGAGAAGGAATACTCGCTTTCGTATCGCGCGACCTCGTGGGTCCATTGCGACGCGATCCGCAGCGGCTCGTACGGGATGCCGTTCCAGATCGTTTTGGCGAGCTCCAGGTCTTCCGCCGGCCAGGCTTGGGGCGCATCAACCTCGAAGATCGGCCCTTCGTAGCCTTCGGCCATCAAGATGACGGCGATCTCTCGATCTCGGCCGCCCCCGCGGACATAGACGTGAGTGACCCGACCCACGTTGGGCGTCAGCTCGTGGAGCGGATCGATGAGCGCCTGCGGGACGGACAGCATCGCGCCTTTGCCCGAATCCACCAGGTCCCACATCGCAGCATTGTCGACGCCGCACAGCGCCTGTATGTACAGATCCTTCGCCGAGGGCACCCGCGGAAGACCGAGGCTGACGAGAAATTGGAAGTCGACCGATGTCTCCGCGTTCCAAGCGACGTCCGGGAGCTCCGAGCACGGCGGAGCTTCGCTCGCCTGCGCCAGGCTGGGCAGGGCGAGAAGCAACGCTCCGGTCATCCAAGCACCGACCTTCATCCCTCCACCTCCCACGGGTGCGACAGAAGCACGCCCCGTTCGCGCAGTGCCTCGCGATCGATCTCGAGGTCGTGCTCCAGCTCGAGTGCGTCCAGCTCGCGACTGAAACCTTCGATGGACTCGATGGCTTGCTCGTGCAGCGCCGATCGTGCGCGAAGCGTGGAATCCCCCTCGGCGCCGCTCAAATGCAAACCCGCGAAGTGCACCAACGCCAGCTGCTCGTCCTCGTTCCACCCCGCCGCTGTCAGGGCCTCGGTCAGCGGACGCATCCGCTTGGCCGCAAGCGTGGCCTGCGTGTCTTCGAGAGTTGGTGTCGCTCGGGCCACGGGGCGCGCCATCTGAGCTAGGACTTCGTTCGGTGCCCGGATGCCCCCAGCGAGAATGGCGTCGACTTCTTCCTCGCCGATGTCGGTGGGTTCGGCTGGGCCCAGGGGCTCATCGCTCGCCCCCTCTCCGACCGTGGGCCGGTCGGCCCTGTCGACGTCCTGGCACGCGGCCAGCCCCATCAAGGCCGCGAACCACCACCCCTGCGCTTCGAGTCTCATCGCAAAGGGGGTCACACTCATCCCGCCCACGTCTCACCAAAATCTCTGGGGCGCCGCCGCCCCGTCCGCGTTCTTCTCTGGACGGTCATGAACCTGTAGGTGACCCCGGCGCTCGCACTGTTTGCGCTGAAGTCACGACATTTGCCGGAGTGACCCGACCGAGGAGGCGCTCAGCTGTCGCCACCGAACACCTCGGCCTCGAAGGCTGTACTCGTAGCAGCTGACGATCAGGGCGTGTATCCGATGATGCGGTCGGCGATCGAACTCAGCGTGTCGCTGTAGTCCGCGTCGCAAACGGAGTAGAGCTGTCCGTTGCTGCCCCAAGGAGAGTCCTCAACCAAGCTCCTTAGCCGGACTGGAGGGACCGCCTGGGCGGTTTTGGAGGCGCAGCCAGCTGCGACCCCAAACCTCGCCTGAAAGGACTCGGGCTCAGAGGCATCGGGTCCCAGCGCATACGTGAGGGTCTCACCGGAGCTGTACGAGGCAGGGACACCCACGATCCCGAAGACAAAGACACCCGCCCCGAAACTCTGCTTGTCCGTCCGCAGTTCGGCGAGTTGTGCGCGGTACTGCTCGACGGGGTGCAGGACGGCATTCTCCTCGCTTGCAGGAGCTCCCTCCACGTCCTTGTCTGCGGTTCGGCACTGCTCACCGTCAAGGCTGTAGTCGCACGAGACGCCCGCGTTCCAGCAAACGGCCGATGTCGGACTTTGCTGGACGTCAGGGAGTGACCAAAAAGCCTGGTTACCAACGTTGTGTTCACCAAAGACGGTGTCCTGAAACATCGGGTTGAAGGAGCAGTCGGCTTCGTCGGTCACGAAGACGACAGCGAGGTGAGCGGTTTCTCGGACGAAGCCGGATTCAGGCTGACCGGGCTGCGCCGAGAGCTCGAGGGCGTTTCTCATGGCTTCCATCGGAGATTCAAAACCACACCCGTTGATCCCCTGGGGGAGTGCGCACTGCAACACGTCGGTGAGGGATTGCTCCGCCCCGACGTTGGTGCCCTCCTGCGAGATCTCAAGCCAAGGACGCGCGGAGGGGGTGGCGTCGAGTGCCGTCGCTGTGGGATTGATGACGATCTCCTCGAGCGGGCACGTCTCGGTGCAGGAACTCTCCGCGTCGGTTTGGGTCCCTGCGAAGTAGAAGTCGGAGAGCCGACTTTGACAGCTTGAGAGGACGAAGTGCCCCGACTCAGGGGGACCGACGCCAGAGCCTTCGCACCAATAGTTGCCGTTGTCGGTAGTCGTGATTGCCGTCCGCACGCGAAAGCCCGCACCCACGAGCGGGGATAGGAGGCTGTCGATGTGCTGCGTCAGGTTCGCTTGTTCTTCCGCCATGCTTCCGCTGTTGTCGAGGACGAACAGCACGTCGAGCTCGAAGCTGGGCTCTGCGGGGGTCGAAGCGTCGGTCTCGCCGGTCGAACTGTCGTCGGCACCATCTGTGTCGAGGTCAGACATCGGATCGACGCAGACGTCGGATAGGCACATCAATCCATCGGCGCACCTGCCTTCGTAGCAAGCTGAGGTCTCATATCCGAGCTCGTTGGGGGTGGCGAAGCACGCGGCGACGATGAGCGGCGCGAGGGCCAGGATGCGGTGTGTCTTGGGCATGTCGACGGCTCTGAGTGGGAGTGCCACTCAGCTGCCGTCCGTCTCACCGCTTTGTACTGGTGACCGCGGGGGCGGCGGTGAACGCGCCGATCGGTCTTCACCGCCGCGATCACAGCCGATCGCCCTACAGCGTGTGAGGGCGCCGTGGCGGACGACCCAACGCACGAGCAGGGCGCCCACCAAAGAAACAATCACGTAGTCAAGGGCCACAGCAGTCAGTGCATCGAGGTGCCCAGCTTCGGGGTGTCGGTGTACCGGGACGCTGAGGTCGGTGTTGCAACCCCAAGGCTACGCCCTCACCCGCTGCGCACTTCTTCACGCCCCAATCTTCTCGTTCACGCCGGAACACCCCGCAGTCGTGCTGTTCCGCTCTCTTCGTCCGCCCACTAAATGGTCAGGAGAGCCCCAAAAACGGGGCGCCGACGATGATCTGGGTGAGGTAGACCGATGCGATGATCCCCTCTGCGCCGGCGGCGACGAGTAGCGAATGTCCGGTTCTCGCGGATCCCTTTCGATAGGCGTCGAGTGCATTCGAGATATTGACGAGGGCGAAGACAACTGCACCCAAGCCCTCCGCAAGCCGAAGGACACGCCACATCTTCGTGCCGTGTGGGTTCTCCCTCCAGGTCTTCGAGAGTCGCGATACGGAGTGTTCGACCACCTTGAGGACCAGAAATGTTGTCGCGACGGCCGTGCCCGCGGTCGCGGTCATCAGCTCTCGCTCATTCGTCGCGGCCTTGATCGCGTTGTAGGCGAGATACACGTTGAACGAGTCGAGCATGAAGAACGCAACGCGGCGCATCTTGGTCGCGCTCGCATACCAACGGGTCGTCTCGCTCTGGTCGCGCTCCAACCAACTCTGAATTCGCTTCGCCTCTTGGATCTTGATGAGTTGGGTCTTGGTGAACCGTGCCCCCGACGGCTCCAGCTTGAGGGTGTCGAGGATGTCGTCGAGGCTGAGGACCTGGTTCTTCAGTCCGCCGAGGGCATCCTCGGCCGTCTCGAAGATGCCGACGTGGAACAACGCTTCGGCGACTTGTTTGGCGGTCTTCTCGCGGAGGGCGATGACCTTGCCGAAAACGCTCTCGGCCACCGCGAACGTTCCCTTGGAGAACCACCGCACCGACTTGAAGACGTGGGGCTGCAGCCGCCGGGGCGGAAAGATCAGCTGGTTGATGAAATGGCTCTCGTTGACCTCGGACTCCGCGATCCAGTGGTTGATCGCGGCGACACCCGCCGGGGAACTGTGTAGGTTTCGGGTGACGAAGGCCAGGGTCTCGATGTGGCTGACGAGCGCTTCGCTGTAGTCGCTATCCTCGAGGACGCCCTCGTTCTGCATGCTGGAGTACTGCAGGATCTCGAAGAAGGGATGCCTGAGCATCTTGGCCAAGTGCTTGGCTGCGGAGTTGGTTTTCCGCTTCTTGCTCGCCCTGTCATCGTCGAACTCCGTGTAGGCCGCTTCAATCTTGCCGTAGTCCAGCGCCTTCTTGTATCGAGCCGGGATTTCTGCGTTCTCGTGGATGGTGGCGTTGAGGACGTCGAGGAGGTGCTCCTTGTGCCAACGCTTTCGGTCGGCGACATCAGGCTCGAACCTCTTCGCGAATCGTGTCCACGCTCGGACGTAGATGTCGCTGCGACGCTTGGCGTTGCGGAAGGGGTTGAACGCCATCCACACGCGTTGGGGGATCCCGCCATCCTCCGCGACGGTGAGAAACGTTCGCGACTCCTGGATGTAGTAGCCGTCGGCGCTCTTCAGGGCCGAGGTCTTGGCCTTGCTCCACGTCCAGATAGGGGAGGTGCTTTTTTCGCCCCTTGATGTACTTGCTGGAGCACAGCTCTGAGATGGCCGTCTTGGTGAGTCGGAAGGGGCTTGCAAACAGCCGGACCATGAGCGGTCTGCCCTGGGAATCGACCTTGTGCGCGAATGCGACACCGTGGGGATGATCCGGGTCGTACTCGAACGCGGCTGGTCGCTTCTCGATCGGCTTGTCGAGGTTGGGCTTCCCAATCGGTCGCAGCACGACGCCCGATGGGTCGACCTTGAACTCGAAGGGGACGTGAGCGTGTTGCTCGTCGGGGAAGACGCTCACGACCGGGTAGACCCAGCAGTCGGCCGCAAGGACGGCGTGCTTGTCGAGCAAGTCGTCCCCATCCCGTTTGCTGGGAGGGCGGGTCTCGGGGGGGTATGCCTTGTCGTGGGTGTCGTACACGGCCACGCGGAACGCATCGGAGAGGGCTGAGGCGGCCTGAGACATGCGGCGACTGCGAGAGTAGGCGGCCTCGAACGGCCGTCCAAGCCGAGAGGACGTTGAGGGACAGGGGCTGGTGCCCGGCGAGAGACCCGGCCGCGCGGCCTTCAGCGTCTCAAAACGAGGCGGGACGGTCGTCCGGCTCTCGTGGTAGCCCCGATCTCAGCCCGGTCGGCCGATGGACGCGGAACTGCACAATGATCTGATCGAGCGGCTCGGGGATTCGGAGCTCTCCGACGAAGCGGTCGCGCTGGTGGAAGCCTGCTGGAGCGGGGACGCGGCGATCGACG
>CAYGTG010000335.1:0-7848 GCA_964352485.1 uncultured Nannocystaceae bacterium
TCTTGGCCTGAAACCGGAGACCCGAGCGAACGACACGTTGTCCCCCATCGCATCCGTCCCCATGCTGGCGGACCCAACGACCGCGACGCCGACGGGGGCAGGGGGCCTCGGAGGTTCAACGACAGGAGCTGGCGGGGCGGGCGTTGGCACAG
The DNA here is from genome assembly GCA_964352485.1 of uncultured Nannocystaceae bacterium. Taxonomy (GTDB): domain Bacteria; phylum Myxococcota_A; class Polyangia; order Nannocystales; family Nannocystaceae; genus CAJXVA01. The sequence continues at coordinate 153 of CAYGTG010000335.1, forward strand.
GAGGCCGGGGTACGGCAGGCGAAACAGGCGCCGCCCCCTCGATGGGCCCCTCCGGCTTCTCAGGTGGAGGCGTCTTCGGTGCGGGAAGCTGCCGCACGACTCGCGCCGGCGGCAACGAACGCGAAGAGACCCACTGAACCGAGGCGGAGATCGCCCCGTTCTTCGACGTCGCCATTCCGGACCGGGGCTTGTGCCCCTCGCGAGAGACCGTCCACTCCCAGCCGCCACTGGCCACCTCGCGAACCCGAACGACAAACCCACGGTCCGAGAAGACGACCTCCTCCGCCGGCAACGCGGGCTGTGGTTCGGCCTCGGGCGCTTTGCGGCGGGTATGAACCAAGTAGATCAGGCCGCCGCCGACACTGGCGATGGCAAGGATGGGAATCAGGGGAAGGGGCATCAGCTCTCGCTCCGTTCGGGGACCGCCACATCGGGCGCGTTGGGCCCGTGCACGCCAAAGGCACGGGCGAGGTCATTCGGGGAGATCGGGTGTCGCGGTTGCAGCGGCGTCACCCGTCGCGCGAGTTCATCGGGCAGCCCACGCATCACCAGGCGCGAGCACACCAGCCCGCGGCGCCTTGGGGCGAGCGCGGCCACCACGTCGTAGGGGGCACCGACCAGGGCGGACATCGCCCCGCGCATGTGCTCGCTGTCCGACGGAGGCAGGACGACGCGCACACGTTTCCGCGGCCGGCCGCCGACGCTCCCGTAGCGCTCCGAGATCGCGATACGGCGCACGCCCTCGCGAGGAAAGCAGTCATAGACCAGGTGGCGACCGTCGGTATCGAACTCTCCACAGTCGACCACCACGTGGCTGAAGCCGCGATGACCGGTCTGCGCGTCCACCACTCGCTCGATGGGACAGGTCTTGTCCGCAGCGATGAGCACGACGGCAACCGGCTCGTCGAAGTCGACGTGTGCCGCCGTGGCCCCGTCTACCGTGCGCACCGCGGCGTTGGAGGCCAGCGCCCAACCGAGGGCTCCGCAACACAGTCCCGCGGCGAACAGGATCACGACGATCCGCCCTCTTGCTCGCCCATCACGACGGCGGCCTGGCCCTCCGGAAGCACCTCCACGTCTTCAGCACTCCGCACGACGATGACCACCCGCTCGGCTTCAGGGCAGGGGCCGAACATCCGCTCCAGCACTCTCCGCGTCCCGTAGGCAACGACGGTGAACACCACCGCTCCGCCTGCCAGCGCGGCAATCTTCTCGAAGGGTCGCAACTGCGACGCCTGTGCATTGACGTTGGACATCGCCTATCCCTGCAGCGGGCGGATCCCTTGAAGGAGGGTGAGCGGGGGAGGGCGCATAGCCGCCTGAACACCGCTGGCCTCGCCGAACATCGCCTTCCATTGCTTCATCGGCGCGTCGCAGTCCGGCAAGCTCGACAGCGCGGTGTCGATCCGAGACTGCGCCTGCCCCCACAGGAACGGCGGCAGCAGTCGCATCCGGCGGACGACTTCCTCGGCCTCTTGCTCGAACTGTTCCACAGAGACCTTCGCGTCAGTCAGGCCACTTGAGCGCAGGTCGACCTCGCTCGCCCCGGACGCCTCGATCTTCGCGCGGACAGACTTGAGCACCGCCTGAACGTCCCCCACGTTCTTTGCGCCTCGCAGCTCGCAGGCGATCGACTTGGCCTCGGCGGCCGAGAAGCGGAACACACCTCCGTTCGCGGGTGCCGACTTGGGAGGTTTCGTCATCGGCGGGGGCGTCACCTGCTTGGAGCCTTTTCTGCCCTTGCTGTGACCTCCCTTCGCCTTCGCCGAGCGAGTCCACAGGACAATGCCCGTTCCACCGGCGACGACACCGGCACCGATCAGCAGCACGGTCGAGCTCTTCATGCCGCCTCCATCTGCCCCTCGAGCCACTGATCGCCCCACTGCAGTGCCGAGGCTTGGTCAAGGAACTCGCCGAACTCATGGGCGACGGCCGACCCGGCCTCATCGACCAAGAACGCGTGCACTTGCCAGACACCATCGACCCGCTCATCGACCAGGTGCTTCGACCGTCGGTCTCGGCCGAGCGTCTCCTGGGCCTTGTCCGTGAGCACCCATGCCGACAACGACACGCCACCGGCCTCGACCTCAATCCGCCCGACGTAGCCCCCGGCGTAGATCTGTAAGATCCCGCTCTCGCGGTTGTAGCTGACCGACGGACCCAGCCGGGAGATCAGGTTGAACCCCACCGAGGTCGCGGCGACCTCCGCGACAGCCATCCCATCGACGGTGTCCATCCGCATCATGACGCGCTCCCCCTCGGGAAAGATGCCGGCACGGGCCTCGGGGACAGCGAAGCGCCACTGCGCATCAGAGCTGAGCAGCGCGACCGTATCCTCGAGCTCGGACCACGACGCCTCCCGCGGATCGGGCAAGACAGGACGCCGCACGACCGGGCTGGTGGCAGCGTCGTCGCCCGCGGGGACGCCAGGCACCTGGGGAATCTGCTGAGGTCGCTTGCTCGCACCGTGAAGCTTGTTTTCGGGCAGCCCCCCCGGGGCCACGGCCACCTGAGGGTTCTTAGGCATCTTCGTCCGCTTCGGCAGCTTCGGACCCTTGGGCTTCGCCGCCTTCGCCGTGAACGCGTAGGCCGTGATGCCGACCACCGCGACGGTACCCACGGCCAACGCCACGACCGTCGATGTGTTCATGGTCTTGTCCTTCTTGTCTTTCATCCGACTGCGTCCTCGCCTTCGCCCCACTTGAATCCGTCGCCGTAGATCGCCTTGCGTCCCATCTCTAAGCGCGCCAAGGCGTAGCCGTAGAAGTCACGCAGCGGTCCATCCAGCTTCATCGCGCGCTTCTGTCCGCCGCTCATCACCGAGGCCTCGTCCACCAGGTCTTGCAGAAGGCCCACACCTCGGGACGTCGCCGCCTCCAACGGGGATATCGCCGTTCCGTAGTACGCGGCGATCCACGAGAACACCGAGTCCCGACGCAGCTTCCCGGTCTCGGAGTCCTTCTTGCGCAGGATCTTCCGAAGACTCGGAACCGGGTCCTCGCGGTGGTCACGGTCCGTCGTCGGCGTGAGCACAGAGCCATCGGCGATCAGGAAGCTGAGCCCATCCTCGTCCCACGTCACCCGCTCTCCCGCGGCGTCGAGACCGTCCATAAAGAAGTAGAACCCCGCCGCCGCCGCCTTCCGGTCTGCGGAGATCCAGATCTGGTTGCTCTGGTAGTCGAAGTCCGCGGGAATCTTGGTGCGGTCTCCCCACCAAAAGCCCTTCGGCTCATCCGTGCCCGCAGCGCCGTCCTCACCTTTGGGCTTCGCGTCCCTCCCGGGCCGACCGGGCTCGATGACCCGCCGCCGTTGCCCTTGCCGGACCCCTCCGAAGGAATGTTCCCGCCGGGGCCAGCAGAGCCACCGTCCGTTCCCTTCCCCCCAGCGCCTGCCCCCTTGCCAGGAGCGTTCGCACCTCCGCCCTTGCTGCTGCGCGGCGGACTCGCAGAGCCCGAGCCCTTAGATTTCCCGGCCAGAGGGTCGGGCTTCTTCGTGCCCTTCGCCGAAGCCGAACCCGCGATCAAGTAGACGCCGGCCCCGACGATGGCCGCCGTCGCGACGCCCGCAACGATGAGCCCCGTGCTGGACGTCTTCTTCTTTTTCTTCTTCGGCTTGGCTGTGCTGCTCATCTCTTGCTCCGTACAAAGGCGACGCCCAATCCACCCACCACGAGACCGGCGACGCCGACCAACACGTAGGGCATGGGGCTCGAAGGAGTGGCAGGGAGAAGGGGATGGCGGGGAAGGACCGTGAGCGCGGCGTCGGCCACTTTTCCCGCCTCTTCCGCAAGGTCCTCCACCAACAACTCCGGCGTTCTCTTCTTCCACGCGAGCCAGACGCCGAGCGCATTCGCGACCCGAAACGGCTCACCGAGGTCAGGCAGGTGGCGAGCGGCCGTGTTGAAGTTCTCCGGCACGCCACCGGCGGGCAGCTCGATCTCGTCCCCCGTCTCGCCGCCGAACCATCCCAGGAACATCGGAGCGGTCAGCTCCCACAGCACCGCGCTGCGGTCGCTCGGGTCGGCTGCGGCCGCGACATACGCAAAGTACCGGTCGAGGCGCACGCGAAAGCGCTTCAAGTCGGTGAGCACCGCTTCGAGCGCGCGCTGATGCTCCCGCCGCTCCTTGTCTTCGAGCAGCCACAACCCGGCCCCGAACAACCCAGCGGCAGGGGTGATGAGCGCCAAGGTACCCGCTCGCGTCACCACGCTCTGCGGACCGTGCTCGGCCACGTGTTCCTCGAGCTGCTCCGTCAGCTCGTCCAACTCCTCCAGCAGCAGGAGCAGATTGGCCGGCGTGGCGAGGTTGGGCGCCGTCCCCAAGTACTCCAGCGTCTTCTGTTTGACGACCTCACCGACGTCGTAGAGCCCCTTGGGGACCTCTTCGGTCCCCGCCGGTGGAGATTCGATGTCGAACACAACCGCTGCCCCTTCGAGAAAGCCGGCGAACGCATCCGATGCGCGATCGAGAAGTGCAAGTGCCATCGTCGTTACCCGTATTCCCCTTGGCCTGCGCCACAGCCCCACACACTGAGGCTTGCGCTACCCGTGGCGTCGTCGATGCCAAGATTCAGCACCACCGGCGGCGGGAAGTAGAACGACGACCCGTCCGCCCACGTCCCGGCGACCTTGAGCGTCCGTCCATCGCTCTCCCAGAGTCGCCCGTCCTTCAGCCGTGGCAACCACAGCAGGGGAAGTTTGGCGTTCCCCTGACCTGCGTTCTGGGGCGTTCCAGTCGCGCCCGGCTTCCCCAGCTCAACGTTGCGACGCACCTGCTTTCGCTGTCGAATCCGCCACCAGTTGTTCGCGTGCTGCGGAACGAGGTCGATTCCACGGCCATGCGGGCCACGGCGGTTCTTCGCTGCCACGACGTAGCTGCCGTAGTTGATGTCATTCCAGGCAACACAAAGAATGAAGTCGGCGCGCTCGGCTTGCGCCGCCCCTTTCGGACCGACGCGGGCACTCGCCCACGCCCGGGCCGCTTCGTCGTCGAGGCCGCCGGCGTTGCGGGCCGCCAAGAACAGACACGTGTAGAACCATCGCCACGCGATGCCGTACAGGCCGTCGGAATCCTGGCTGCCGACTTGGTAGAACTTGCCCGGGTCGGGCCACTCCGCGTTGTAGTACCGGTCGAGATCGCGAATCTTCGGATTCGGCCCTTTGGGAGTCGTGGGCTTCGGGTTCGTCCGCTTCGGCGACCCGCCCTTGGGGTTCGTCGGTTTCGGTGACTTGCCCTCGGGGTTCGTCCGTTTCGGAGTCTTGCTCGCCTTACCCTTCTTGCCGCCTGCGGGCTTCTTGCTACCAGGCGCCTTGGGGTTCGTCCGTTTCGGCTCATCGGCATGCGAGCCGCTGCCGCCAGGCCCGGAGCTTCCTGAACCTTTTCCGCCGGACCCCCCGGCGCCGGTGCCACCATCGGGCTTGGGGTCGTCCTCACCGGAGCCTGAGCTCCCGGCGCCATCCACGTCGCCAACGCCGACAGCCAGAGTCTTGAACCCCGCATAGCCTCCTCGCTTGCCCCCATCACTGGGCTCAGGATCGGGCTCCCCTTCGTCGGCGTTTGCGTTCTTCGCCAGATACAACAAAAGCAATCCGGCACCGACACCAGCCCCCACGCCAGCCCCGATCGCGACCCGCCGTTTTCGCTTCTGCGCCGTCTCTTTGGCCCGCTTGGGGCTCGCTGTGCTCATCGCCGTACTCATGCGTACTCCGGGGGCGCGCACACTTGCCGCAAGCCGGAGGTTGGGTCCACCAGCCCGTTGGGCGTTCGCACCACGGCGTGCCAGTAGTCGATCGTCGCGGTGCCCGGCCGGCGAAGCAGACTGGCCTGAAAGCGCCCCCGCGCCACCGGCATCGGCACCGCGTGCTCAAGCACCGCCTGCGCGCGGAGAAGCCCGACCTCAAGGACCGCGATGCTGCCGCAGGACCCGGTCCCAACCTTGAGCAGTGCAGGCCCATCAACGAGGAGCACGGAACGCGAGGCGCGGTCGGGACAGTAGAGCAGGGCGGCCTGCGCCACGGAGCGAGGAAGGCTCTCGCCTCTCCGCATGGAGTCCACCGCCCATCGGGTGTTCTCGTCGGAGATGAACCCCAACAATGCCTCGGTCTTGCGCTTGTCGACCTGCGACGTCCAGTAGCCCAGCATCATCATGGCTCGACCTCCCAGGCCACGACCGCATCACGGTCGACCTCAATGCTCCGAAAGCCGCACACCGGGCCCCTCGGCAGGGCCGCATTCGAACCGCCTCCCGCGGACAGCAACACCACCGGCGTATCCGCGCCGATGACTTCGTATCGAACCGCCGACGGCGGGACCGGTGCCGGCACGGCGGCGGCGCAATACGTATGGACCACGGTCCTCGGCCGCAAACTCGCCCCATCTTCGCCCAACAGAGGCGTCCAGACTTCTTCGAGTGCACCAAACCCATCGGCGGCCAGCGGATAGGCGGCGCGACTGGGAGCTCCCATTGATGGCGGCGCCAGCAGGCTCGCCCGCACCCCTGACCCGAACACGTCGATGCCTCCTGAGCCGACGAGGAACGTCTTGCTGGCATGCGCCTCTTTCCGGGTCACCGAGACTCGGACACGAAGCAGCCCGCACCCGGGCGCCACATGCACCTGTCGCAACGCCGACTCTGACAGTGCATCTGATGCACCCACCAACTCTTCAGACAGCCGCGAGAACACGGCAAACCGAAGGGACAGCAATGCTTCGCGTCGGCCAGTCACCGTATGGCTCCACGTCTCACCTTCTTCCCAGGCCTCCCCCGCCGCCGCAGTGGCGAAGGGGTCGAACGGACCCACCGCCATCGCATAGCCAGGACTTAGACACACGCCGCGGCCGGCAGCGGTGACGCTCATTGCATCGGACATGACCAGCCTCCTCGCTGGGTGAAGGGTTGAAAAGGGAAGGGGAGAAGACCGTTTCTCGTACCGTCCTCGCCGAAACGAGCGGCACGAGAGCCGGATCAGCCTGGCTTGACTGGCTCGGGCGGAGCTTTGTCGACCCGGCAGTGCTTCTCGTAGCCGCAGCTCTGACAGCGACCCCGCATGTAGCCCTGGATGACCCCTGCCGAGCCGCCGAAGACGCGGACGTGAATCTTCAGGAACTGTCGCTCTTTCTTGTTCTCGAACGGTCGGATGCAGACCTTCAGGCCATCGCAGCATCCCCCCTGCACCGAGTACACGTGCACGGGAATCCCCCGCGGGTTGGTGCTCGAGATGCAGTCCTCGCGGTCTTCATCGATCTGGTAGGCCCGGACGTAGGCAAAGTGGTTGACGCTCCCATCGCTGTTGCGCGCCTCGAGGAACATCGTCTTAGGCCAGAACCAGTCGCCCCGATGGTCGACCTCAATCGTGAAGTCGCGCCCTTCAGCGGGAGGTGAATCGTCGGCGGGGATGGACTCAAACAACGGGATCCGCTGGTAGTCGTAGCAGTCGTCCCTGTCAGAGCCCGTGCCGCAACTGGCACAGGTCCCCGGTTTCTCGCCGCCCACTCCAACCGCGGATGCGGCTCCTGGTGTGCGACTGGCGTAGTGATTGAGGTCTGTCATCGGTTCTCGTCCTTTGCTGCGGGTCTTTTCTTGATTCGCCGAGACCCGATCCCCGGCGAAAAGCACGTTGGTTCGTCTTCACCTGCGCAGCGCCCAAGCAGGCGCCCGCGGGCGAAACACACAGGAAGAAGTCTGAGGAGAGGGGAGG
>CAYGTG010000336.1:0-7838 GCA_964352485.1 uncultured Nannocystaceae bacterium
CTCGAGGAGGGCGCGCTCTTCGGTCGTGTCCTCCGCGAGCGAGGCGAGGTCGAGCAGCACGCTGGCTCGATGGGGCCCCGAGCCCACTTGGTCGGCGACTGCACGAAGGTAGGTGCGCGCTTTGGGCCGCTCGTCCAGGTGCAGGGCACGTTCGGCCGCGAGCTGAAGCGCGACGGGGTGACTCGGGACCAGCTCCAGGGCGGCTTCGTACGCCTGCAGGGCCTTCGCGTGGGCGGAGGTTCGCTCCTCGCAGAGTTGGCCGAACTCGACCCAGGCGGCCGCACGAACTCGCGGCGCCGTGGAGACGTCCTTGGCTTGAGCCTCCAGTTCGGCAAGCTCTCGAGCGAGCGAACTGTGGTGGCGGGTAGGATCTCCGCCGTCCTGCCCCCCGTCCGGGTCGAGCAGACCCTTGGCCAAATCGGATTCGGCGCGCCGCAGCAACAGCTCGCCTTCCTCGCGGCGACCCAGCCGCTCCAACAGCAGCCTCCCGGCCTCGAAGAGCATCGCCGAGCGAAGCTCGGGGTCTTTGACGTGCTGGCTCTCGGCGGCGAGCTCCTCGGCAAGGTCCTGCCAGGACTCGGCCGCACCCAGCGGGGCCGATGTGGAGAGCAGGGTGGAGTGCAGACCCGAAGTCATCTTCCACAGTCGCGACGGGTCTTCGTCGAGGCTGGGAGGCGGTGCGGTGCCGTCGAGTTCCTCGACCAGGTGGGTGAGGTCGAGAACGTCGCCTCCCTCAGCGGAGCGACGTCTCCGAAGGGGCGTCAGGCGAAGGTCGGTCACGATGCGTCTCCGAGGTGGTAGCCCAGCGCGCGCCGGAGGCTGAGGTGGTCGTCAGAGACCAGGTAGCTGATGAGCGCGCGCACGCGGACCAGCGGTCCTTCGGCCAGTCCGATTGCAAGCGCCGGGCGCGGGTCGCCTGCGCTTGCAGCTCCGGCACGGTCCTGGCCGGCCGTGAAACCGGCGCGGAGTCGAGAAGGGTAGAATCTGTCTCCGTTGCTGGCGAAGGCTCGCGCGAAGTCGACCAGGTCTTCGAGCGATTCTTCGTCTGGGAGGCTCGCCGCGAGGAGCCCGGAGAGTTCGGGGTCGAAGGCGTCCTTGAAGCGGTCGATGCTCAGTAGGTGCTCGATGTCTTCGCCCGTCGCGCGGCACAGCGTGAGCACGAGCGTGACGAGTTGTTCGTCGGTGGTGTGTTGGTGCAGGGCGTCTCCGCCGGTCGCGAGCCGAAACAGCGCTCGACCCAACGTGTCGCGCACATTGGGGTCGGCCGGGTTGGCAGCCACGCGACGTCCGACCATCAAGCAAGGGGCTGGCAGGAGCGAGGCCTGGACCCCGCCATCGACCGTGTCATCAAAGAACACCAGCGGGGCCGGAAGCCCGAGCGCTCGGGCGATCGACTGCGCCACCATGACGACGGCGTTGTTCTCCGGCAGGGCCTCCGCGGCCCGCAGGGGCCGGGCGGAAGGGTCGAAGGGCAGCCTCCCAAGGTAGTAGGCGCCTTCGCGGAGCAGGTCGAGCGCGCCCGACTGGTCGAGGTCGGCGGCGATGGCTTCGAGCGGGCGACCTTCCTGTGCGGAGGGAAGCGGCCATCGCTCCGCTTGAAAATCGTCGGGACGCGTCCCGGGCTCGAGCCCGTCGGGGCTGAGCGCCTCGAGGATACATGCGGTCAGGTAGACCCCACTCGTGTCGTTGACGGCGCCGAAGAGGCGACGCAGGCCCTCGAGCGGGGCGCTGTCGAGGGCGTCGGGGTTGCCCGAGCGAAGCCAAGATCGGTGGTGGGCGATGCCGGCCAACAGCACGGCGTTGCCCTCCTCGGGTCGCTCGAGGGATCCGAGCAAGTCTCGGAGTTCCTCGACCACCGTGGTGTCGGTGGGCGAGAGTTGCAGCAGGTCTCGGAGGAGCTCGACCGCGCGCTGCGGCTGGTCGAGTGGGCCGCGGTGCAGGCGGGCGAGGGCGTGGAGAGCTTGGGATTGGGTCCGGCCGTGGGTCGCCTCGACGAGCAGCTCGAGCGCTTCGGCGTGGGCTTCTGGGAGACCGCAGGCGGCGGCCATGCGTACCGCGGCGCCAAGCGCATGCGCCGAATGGAAGCCGCCTCGGCCCGCTTCGACGAAGTGCCGCACGGCGTCGGGCAGCTCGCCGGTCCGTTCGTAGGCTTCGCCTGCGTAATAGTGAAGCGCCGCCCGCCGTTCCGGGGAGGGCTCATGCTTGAGCGAGCCCTCGAGGGCCGCGACGACGGACGGCCAGTCCCCGGCTTGCGCATGTGCTTGGGCCAGATCCGCGAGGAGTCCGGCGTCGGCTTCGACGCTGGGCAGGGCCTGGCCGAGCAACGCGATCGTGGCGTCGGGTCCGTCGACCTCGGCGCTGAGCTGCCCGATTTCGCGAAGGGTCCTCGCGTCGAGCTTGCCGCGTTCCTTGAGCGCTTCGACGCACAGCGGGAGGACCTTAGACAGCGACGGTGCACCTTCGAGACCATGCGACTTTCGGGTTCGGATCAAGCCGCGCAAGGCCCGAGTCGAGTGGGGGTCAGCCTTGGCCGCTTCGCTGAACAACCCCCAAGCTCTTGGGTTGGGGCCGCGTTTGACGGCTCGCAGGGCCAGCGTGCCCGCGCGGCACAGCGATGCTGCGGCGTGTTTGGGCTCGACGGCACGTCGCGCAAGTTCCTCGAGCGCGTCGGTGGCCGCGGTCAGGGCTTCGTCGTTTCCGATCCGCTCCAACAGCCGGGCGCGAGCGTGAAGCGCCGGCGAGTAGTCCGCGCTCGCCTCCAGGGCCCGGTCCACGAGGCCGAGCGCGGCCGCAAGGTCGAGGCGCCGCTCGTGGAGCTCGGCGGCCATGTTCAGTAGCGCTGCCCGCGTCGGACCCGCGGCGGCTTCGGCACGCGTCATCAGCTCTTCAAGGTCGCGACCTTCGGCGAGCTCGCGCTTGCGAGAGGCGATCCGCTTGCGGCCGCGCTGGGCCAGAACCTCGCCTGGACTGTCATCGAGGACCCGGGCGTACGCTTGGTTCGCCTCGTCGAGGTTTCCTGCAGCTTCTTCGGCTCGGGCGGCTCGGTAGCGAAGCGCGGACTCGCCAGCCGCCGAGCTGGACCCCTCGTCCTCGACATCATCTTCATCCACGTTGCGCGAGGCCGCAGCTTCTGCGGCCGCCGCGAGGGCGCCGGCCTGCCGAGAGGGGCGGCCGGCCTTTTGGCTCGCTCGCGCCAGGCGCAACTGAGACAGGACGTCGGAGGGATCGGCATCGACCAGGGGCCCCAGATATTGGAGCGCGACGATGGGGCTGCGAGCGATGTCCGCCAGCTGGAGCGCCATGGCCCGGCGATTGGACGCGCCGCGCTCGTCGTTGAGTCCGGCCTCGGCGAAGGCCTGGAGCTCGGCGATCCGACCTCCGTCTTCGTACATTCGCAGCAGCTGCGCTCGTGCGACGCCCAGCTGTGGCCACAGTTCGAGCGCCCGCACGAGGTCACGAATCGCCCGCGGCGTGTCGCCGTTTCGGGCTCGAATCCGGGCGGCGCGATGCAGGAGGAGCGCGCGCGTGCGTGGACCCCCGACGGCGCCGATATGCTGCTCGAGCAGGCTCAGCTGCAGCTCGTCCAGCCCAAGACGGGTCGCGATTCGTCCCGCCGCGTGCAAGGCGGGCAGATGGCGAGGCCAGCGTCGGAGCAGGGCCTGGAGCTCCTCGAGGGCGTCTTGATCTCGGTCGAGTCGACTGGAGAGAAGGTTGGCAACCTCAAGCTGGAGCCCCACCTGACGCGTGCGGTCGTTGGCGTACAACAACTCCTTGCGCATGAGGTCGACCAGGCTCTCCCAGTCTCCAGTCTCGCGCAGCAGATCCCCCAAGGCTTCGAGGCTCGGCAGGTGGTCGTCGACCGACTCCAGCGCACCCTCGAACAGGCTGCGGGCTCGTTGGGTGTCCCCTTCGGACAGCGCGAGCTCGCCGGCGCGGTGCATCAGCTTGGCTCGGCGGGCTGGTGACTCCGTCTGGCCGATCTCCAGTTCGGTGACGGTGAGCAGTTCATCCGTCCGGCCCGCGCGGGCGAGGAGCCGCGCGATGAGCTGCATGGAGGGATGTCTCTCGCGCTCCCCCTCGCGCTCATCGAGGTTGGCCTGCAAGTGAGCGATCGCTTCGGAGGGGTCCGCATCTGCGGAGTGCAGCTGTCCGAGCGCGGAGCGCAGGAACGCACGCCGCGATGGGGTCTGCGCCTGCGCCAGCTCCTCTGCGTAGTAGCGCTTGAGTCCGTCGGTATCGCCCAGGTGGTGGAGGACTCGTTCGAGCCGGTCACGGGGCGGGCGGAAAGAAGGAGCGACGATCGTTGCTTCGCGGTACGCCTTTCGAGCTCCCTCGAACTCTCCGAGCTGCTCCTCCATGATCTGGCCGCCGCGCAGGTGGCATTGGGCGAGCTCCTCGCGGGTGAGGCCTGCTTCGCCCGCCGCTGAGATCTCGAGGTTGACGAACTCGAGCTGTTGCGACCACAGCTGCCCGGCGTTGAGGTAACGCCCGGTGTCCTCGAGCGTGGGAGGGTGCCCGGGACTCAATCGCAAGGCGCGACGCATCGCGGCGAGGCCTTCCTGGGGCCGTTCGAGACGGTACAAAGCCAGCTTGCCGAGGCGGTAGAACAGCTCGGCGCGCGCACCCGCGTCGCTCTTGTATCCGATCGCCCGCAGCTGTCCGATGCACGCCTCAGCAGCAACCTCGTACCGGCTGGTCGCCATCGCGAGCTCTTCGAGGTTTCGCCACAGAGAATAGTTGTGCGGCGCGGCCCGAGCCGCACTGCGCAGCAGCTCCAGCGCGGCGCTGCGTTCCCGCTGCTCCCGCAGGACGACCGAGGCGCGGGCCAGGGGCAGGGCTCGGTGTGCTTCTTCGCGCCCCTCGGCCTCGGCCTCCAGTGCCTGCAGCATCAGTGCTGCGTCGCCGGTGGCCTCGGCGATCCGGAACAGGTCCGTCGCGAGGACCGCGTGTGCCGGAAGCTGCTCGAGCGCATGCAGGAGCATGTCGCCTGCCAGTGCATGGTCTCCTTTGTGGCGCGCCTCGATGAGGGCCAGCTCGTGGAGCAGGCCCGCGACGGTCTTTTCGTCTTGAACGACCTCGAGCTGAGCCTCGAGGTTTTCGGCGAGCCAGAACACGTCGCCTCGACCCAGCAGGACCCGTTCGACGGAACGCAGGACCGCGAGGTCACGGGGGGTCGCCTTGAGCGCGGCTTGGTAACACTGCTGCGCGGCGCCGAGATCGTGGAAGTGGGTTTCGACGAGTTGGCCGCGCTCTCGATACAGCGCCGCCGCTTCCCGAGGGTGCCGCGTTGCCCGGATCTCCTGGTCGAGGTACATGACCGCAGATCGGACGTCGCCTCGGTCGAGGTAGATCCGGTACAGCAGGCGCATCGCGGGCCGCAGATCCGGCACCATCTCCAGCGCATGGCCGAGCTGCCGAATGGCTTCGTCCCCCTCCCCAGAGAGCAACTGCCATCTCGCACAAGTCGTCGCCAACGCGGCGCGGAGTTGGGCCTGCGTTTTGGGCGTTCGCGACAACGCTTGCAGGACCTCAGCGAGAGGCATGGCTGGCCCGCCTTGCATTCCGGGGGAGTCTACACGACGACGGCACGACAATGTCGCCTTCGATTCGGTCGTTTCAGACTCGTGGGAGCCAGACGCACCTGCACGGATCGTCGATGCCAATCTCACCGTGGGGGATCTCGGCGTCGGGCCTTTGTTCTGGATGGGGCATCCAAGGCCCGGCCGGCCCACGTTGGCTCCGAGTCCGCCGGTTCAGTCCGCCCGACGAGCCTCGGCGGCCATGGTCTCGAGATAGTCCGAGACCCCCAGTTCGACCGGCGAACGACCCTCTGCCGCGTGCTTTGTGGCGAGGAACTCGTGCATCAGCTTCAGCGTTTCGAAGCGGCACGTGAGGCTCACGAGCTGGTCCTCGGGCAGCTGGGGGAGTTCGGCGAGGCGCTCGCCAAGCCAAATCGCGTCGTGATCGTGTCCCGCGACCTCGGGCGGCTCGGGCAGGGGGCGCAGGCGAAAGGCGGGATCGAAGCGCTCCGCGTCGACGAGCCGCGGGTCATCGAGCTCGAGGCTCTTGCCGGCGATCGCCTCCATGGCTTGGTCCACCGGGGAGAAGTAGATGAACTGATACTTCATCAGCATCCGAAGCCGCCGAGGGTCGGTCCCGTCGCCGATCCAGGTCCCCCCGATCAATCGCCGCACGAGCTCACCGTAGTAGACCCCCGCAGACGACGACAGCAGGGAAAGAATAGGCGCGCGATCCTCTTGGGATGCGGTGCGCAAATGGTGGTCGACGAACGCGAGCGCGGTCTCTGTGTCGTCCAATTCGAACGAGAGCGCGCGGCGAATCTGCTCCCGGTAGAGTTCCACCAGCCCGTCCACAAGCGTCTGGGCCGTGGCCACGGGCGAGCTCTTCGCGCGAGGGGCGCTACCTGGGATGTGGGGGACGGCAGAGGATGGCGTGCCATCGCCCGAGCCTGGCTCGTGACTCATCGGCGAACCTTGCCACGTCCTCTGGCGCGGCGCTATCGTAGGCGGACCCGGCATCATTGAATGGATGCGACCTGGCCCGACTCTGCCGCGTTTGCCTGTCACTGCGGCACCATGTTCTCGGTGATGTACTGGCGCTGGGTCGACGCGGCCGCGCGCCCCGACCTCGACACACGGGTGCAGCAAGACGGCCCGTTCGAGGGCACGTGTCCCGACTGCGGCGCGCAGGCTCGCTGTGCAGGAACGTGGCTGCGGATCGACGCCCGGGTTCGAGAAGCCTCGCTGCAGGTCGGCGAAGCCCAACGGGGCAGCTTGCTGGGCCTGCTGCGGGACCATCTTCGGGCCGTGGAATCCAGGTCTCATGCCGTACGCCCGTGGATGCTGCAGCCCACCCCCGTGTTCTACGACCTGCCCGAGTCTCCCGCTGCGAGCTCACGCGGGGCGGTCCCCGTCGTGCCCGCCCGTTCGGGCGAGCTGATCATCGAGGTCCTACCCGGCTCGCGGATCGCCCGGCCCGAGCCCTCCGGCGAGAGCATGCCGCCGGGCGTGCCGCAGATCATTGGGTCGGACACTCGCACGCCGGGGACGTTTCGGCCCCCCGTGCTTGGCGCCTACGTCGGGGATCTCTCCATGGAAGGAGAGGTGGTCGTCGCGACGGCGATGGTCGATGCCTCGGAGCGGGACAAGTGGGAGAAGGCGCATTTGCAGACGCGGCCAATCCTTCTTCGGGGCCATGGCTACCCGTTGCTCGGGGTGCGGACGGTCGCGTCCTTCCTCGGCCAAAAAGCGGTGCTCGACGCCGTGTTGGATCCGGCGGACCCGCAGGGCGCTGAAGTCTTCCGCCTGCTCGCGCAGCGGTTCTCCTTTCGGCTTCGTGTCCGACCCTCCTCGGGAGATCCGGTCGAACGCGAAGCCACAGCCGAGGCACTCGAGCCCAACGCTGCGCTGTGCTTGGAATCGGCGCGGACCTTGATCGCAAGCGAGCAACTGGCACCCCAGCGGTATCATGAGGCCCGGAACGCGCTGGCGCTGTTGGATGTCAAGGCTCGGCTCACGCCTCCTCCCGAGACGATCGCTGCCGGGGCCTATCAGCATGTTGTCGGCGCCGCCGAGGCCAGCGCCGCGCTGGACCACCTCGACCGGGTCTCCACGAAGCCGTCGCTGGCGCGGCTGCTGGAGGTGGAGGGCATGCCGATGACCGAGTATGACGCGCTCCGTCGTCGGGTGCTCGAGGGCTCACTCGACCACGGCCTGGTCGCGCCGCGTCGATTCTGGCGGCGAGTCGTCGCATCTGGCCTGGTGCCGGATTTGCAAAGCTACGCCCAGAAGTTGTGTGAGGCCCGCGCGGAGTACGAG
>CAYGTG010000337.1:0-1603 GCA_964352485.1 uncultured Nannocystaceae bacterium
GCCCGAGCCCGAGCCGGAGCCGGCCCCGACGCCAACCGGCGAGCCCTCGGTCAGCGCATTCAAGGCGCAGATCACCGGGCCCCTGGACCGCAAGTCCGTCGCGAAGGTCCTCAAGCTCCACCGCAGAAAGACCCTCGCCTGCTACACCAACCAGCTGGCGGATGACCCGACGCTGGCGGGCTCGATCCAGCTGGTGTTGACGATCTCCCCCCGCGGCGTCGTCAAGTCCGTCACGAGCCGGCACGACAAGCTCGGCAGCCGCCTGCTCCGCGAATGCCTGCTCGAGGAAGCCAAGCACTGGGGCTTCCCCAGCCCCGAAGGCGGCGGCATGGTCGTGGTGAAGCAGACGCTGAAGTTCTCACCCGGCTGATCGCCACGCCCCCGTGAGATGAGCCGCAGGACCCTTCGCAGGAGGTGTTTCATCGCCGGGATGCGACGACGGGGAACGCTTCGCGAAGCCGAAGTACCGAGCCGAGGTGCGGCCCACAACCCTCCGGGGCACGAGCGGCTGTGAGCTTGGAGTCAGCCCGGCGGACGACAGGTTTTCAACGACGGGATGGCATGTAGCGCCACTCACCGTCAGCAACCTGCGTGTGGCTAGCATCGAACGCCGCCAGGGTCGGCAAGGCGATCGGCGCGGACACAACCGGCTCGACCGCCTCGACCTCGGTGACGCGCGAGGCACGAGCGTCCGCCGAGGGAGCCGACCAGCCCATCGCGGTGGCCATCGTCAGCAGCATCGCGGCCTGTTTTACCCGTCGCACACCCCGCCCTACTCCAAGGTTCGTACCGAACTGTGGGCACCGAGCCGCTGCGTACTTTCGTTCGAAATTTCATAGACATAGAACCACGCGCGAATGCGCGCGGAGGATGGGGAGGCCCGACGCTCCCCTGATCGGGAAGGGTCCGATGACCCGATCTGTAACCCCCCTCTATCATCGCGGGGATGAGAGCTGCCGCGGTCCTTCTCGTTCTGTCCAGCTGCACGTCGGCGCCTGCGCACAAATCCGAGCGCCCCGCACCACCGCCAGCCGCTCCTGCCCTCGAGGCTCCGCAGGAGTCCACGCCCAGCGATGCTCGAGTCCAGCCCGAGCCCGCACCCGAGCCAGAGACGCCCAACCCGGTCGCGGTCCGAATCAACGAGAAGTACGAGGCGGCAGATGCTGCGGGATGGGAGAAGCGCTTCGAGCGAAAGGGCCGCGAGGTCCACGATCGCCAACCCGGCGTGCTCGAAGCCCTGCGGATCGAGCCCGGATCCTCGGTGGCGGACGTGGGCGTTGGAAGTGGCCTGTACACGCTCGCCTTCGCCAAAGCCGTCGGAGAGACCGGCACCGTGTTCGCGGTGGACGTGCAGGACTACTTCCTCGACCACGTCCGGGAGAAGGCGAAGAAGGCCAAAGTGGACAACGTCACCTTCGTCAAGGCCCAGCAGCGCTCCGCGAACCTGGACGAGGGCACCGTCGACCTCATCTTCATGTGCGACGTCTTCCACCACGTCGAGTATCCGCGGACCTATCTCGCCAGCCTCTATGCAGCGCTCGAACCCGGCGGTCGGCTGGCGGTCATCGACTTCATCGCCGAAGAGGGCAAGTCCAAGGACTGG
>CAYGTG010000337.1:1613-7833 GCA_964352485.1 uncultured Nannocystaceae bacterium
TGCGCGCGAGCCCGGCCGAGTTCCGGGCCGAGTTCGAGGCGGCAGGGTTTGTGTTCGAGCGGGCCCCAGAGCTGCTGGAGGAGAACTTCTTCCACGTGTATCGCAAGCCGGAGTCGTAGTACCAGCAGCCTCGAGGCGATCGGCAAGTGTAGTAGAGTCCGCCGAAGCACGATGCTGAGAACTGTTGGAACCGGAGTTCTCCTCCTTGGCGTCATCGTGGCGGGCGGAATGGCCGGGATGGAGACCGCCTTCGTGCTTGCCGGTGGGGGGACCCTCGACTTGTGGGGGACCGGCGGACTCTGGCTCGCATGTGGAGTGTGCTGGGCCCTCATGTGGGTGGTTGCTCGGCGCGCAGCGCTCATGGTCGCTTGTGGTGTCGCCGCAACGACGGCCATCGGCGTGTTGTCGTTCTGGTCCGCCCTGAAGCTCCCGACAGCGTTCATGTTCTTCGGCGCGTTGGCGCTTGGCGTTGCGGCCTCCACTGCGGTTGCCCTCGTCCGCGCGGAGCGGAGAGCTGCGCGTCAGCCCAATCCGTTGAAGGATATCGCGACCGAGCTCTCCGAAGATCCCCCCATCCTCGAGACCGGGGGCATCCAGTACCTCGCCACCTTGGACACGCAAGAGTCCCCGCCGGCGTTGAAGGTCCGGGTCCTCCTTCAGAACTGCCAGGACACTCCCGCCACAGCCCGCGTGCGGCTCGAGGAGGACGCCGTGGGCGAGCCGGGTGTCCTCTTGCCTGAGGTCGAGTCGGTCGAGATCGGCGCCGAGGGGTGGTCTGTCTTGGATTGGACTTGCCCCGTACGCCAGGACCATCGCGGCGAGGGATGGTTCCACCTGTCCTTGAAGGTTCAGCGCGACCGAAATGGCCGACGCACGCGTCTGTGGAGGGCCGAGACCGGGCCATCGGGGTTCAAGGCGACTCAGCTGCTCCACGGTCTGGCACCGCGCCAGTCCCAGTACTCCGGGGTGACGGTGGTGCTACCGAAGGTGGACGAGGAACTCGCCCGCGCGCATTGCAGCGCACGCGCAGTCGAGCCGGCCGAGCTGGAGAGCCTGTTGCGAGAAATCGCGTAGCAGTGGGATGTCGGCGACGCGCTCCATGGGCGTCACGAACTCGCCCTAACGCGTACCCGGGGAGTGCAATCGGATGCGCAGCGACCCCCTGTGATCGGGCGCAACGAGGTCCCCGACCCCATGCAACCGTGGGGCCCAGTCGCCGTTCACGGCCATGAGCAGGCGGGATCACCGGTGTGCACCCGGCTGCGCGGGAAAGAGGAGAGCCTCGGCTCGCGTTGAGCGGGCATGGTCGATGATTGGTCTGACGCGAATCCTCCAACTCCTGTGCCCGACTCGGGCCGCTCGATAGACGCACTGCCCGACCCCACGCCACCGCGCGAGTCTCCGGTGTGGCCGCTGGCGATCGCCGGCGGGGTCGCGCTGCTGTTGGGCTTGAGCTTCTTCGGCTGGCACGTGCTGGAGCAGGGTTGGATCGACACCACGCACAAGCTGCTGCTCGGCGGGGCGGCCTCGGTCTTGCTGACCGGAGCATCGTGGCCACTGGCCAAGCGGGGTCAGCCGGAAGTCGCGGGTGCCCTCGGCGGCGCGGGACTGGGCGCGTGGTTCTCGACCTGGCTCGTCGCGCGACACGTCTACGGCTTGGCGTCGGCAGGGGTTGCCTTCGCCGCTCTGGTCGTCGCGGTGCTCGCGTGCTTGCTCCTCGCCGATCACCTCCGCCTGCGCTGGATGGCCGGGCTGGCCGGGATCGCGGCGTGTGCAACCCCGGTGCTGACGCAGGCGGGTGCGGGACAGCTGGGCGAGCTGATGATCTATCAAACCTGCGTTCTGGGGGCCTTCGCCATCCTGGACGTGCGCCGCGGCTGGCCCGAGCTCCCCACGCTCGGCCTGCTCGGAAGCTGGGCCCTGCTGATGGGCTGGGGCGCGAGTCATCTCGACGCGACGATGTCGCCGGGGTTCATGGTGAGCGCGGGCCTGCTGGTCCTCGCCGGTGCCGCCTCCACCTGGCGCGTCGCGCTGCAGGCCGCCGATACGCGCGAGAGCGGATTGGCCGTGGCGCGGGTGCTCGCGGGGGGCTTGACGGCCTGGGCTGCCGCGGCCTGGGCGTTCGGTGAGCACCTGCCTTCGTTGCGGATGGCAACGCTGCTCCTGGCGGCGTGGCACCTGGCGTTTGGCGTGTTCATGACCCGGCGCAACGAAGCCCTGCATCGCGCGAGCTTGGGTCTGGGCTGGGTGATGGCGTGCGCCGGCGGCCTGCTGGTTGGGGGCATGCCCGCGACGCTCGGCTGGTGGACGATGATGGCGATCGCCATCGGGTTGGCGTGGTCAGGCCGCGAGCGCTACCGGTCGTGGGTGCTCCTGCCGGCGATGTGTGCCGCAGGGACTACGCTGCTCGTCAACACGATGCCCTGGGCACTTGGCGCGGGAGCCGTGACCGCGGCGATGCTCGTCGCCGTGGGTCTGTGGCCAGCACGCGGCGCAGCACCGCAGTCGGCATTTGTGGCGCTCGGCGTGCTGCTGCACGCTGCGGTGGTCTACGTCGCCGGTCCGGACACGATGCATGGCCGCTACATGCTCGGCCTGCTGCCCTTCGCGCTCATCATGGCCCGCGGCGCTCTCACCCCGGCGACCGGCTTCCCGGTGGCTGCGAAGGCTCTGATGGTGGGACTGGTCGCGACGGTGCTCATGTTTGGGGCGACACCTGCGGCGGGTCCCGAGCTGGTCGGCATCCTGGCACTCGCGATCGCGGGCGCCTTGCTGCTGGTCCGCGCCCGAGGACTCCACGGGAGGTCCGACGCCTACGAAGGGACTGGACTGCTCGTCGCGGGCTACACAGGCCTGCTGGTGTTCCGCGGACTCGGGATCGCTCTGGGTGGGCATGGCTCTGTGCTCATGACCGTGGTGTTGTCGGCCGTCGGCCTGGCGCTCGTCGTCGCGGGCCTCCGGCTCGAGCACAAGCTGTGGCGACACGTCGGCCTCACCGGGATCTGCGTGGGTGCGGCGAAGCTCGCGGTCATCGACACGGCAAACGCCGCACTGCCGGTGCGAGGCCTCAGCTTCATCGTCGTCGGAGGCATCCTCATCCTGGGTGCATACGCGTACCGCCGTGCCGCACGGCGTGACGAAGGCTTGGCCTGCTGAACCCAGCCGACTGCGAAGCGGGTATGATGCGAAGCGGGTATGATGCGAAGCGGGTATGATGCGAAGCGGGTATGATGCGGCGTGAGCGTGGCCGCATCATCCCCCAGCTCCCGAGTCGACCCGCCGGTGCCGGCCACCGGCGTTATCGTCGACCTGCGCAACTTCACGCCGAACTTGAACGCGGCCAAGGCGGATGAGCGCGGGACAAACCGCTTCTGCTATACGCTCGCGGACTTCTACGCCGCGACACTGGACCACTGCATGCTTGCCATGGCGCCGGCTGAACGTGCCGACCCACAGATCTCGGTCAGCAGCACCGGTGACGGTCTGTTGGTCGTGTTCATGGGCCCGCGGCACTTCGCAAACGGACTGCTCGCGGCGTTCTTGCTCGAGGCGGGCCTGGTCGATACGTGCAACCGGCACAACGAGGCCAACCCACAGCTTCCCGCAGTGTCCTTCGGCGTTGGGGTCGAGTCTGGCGAGGTGTCCCGCATCCGCGCGGGGTCGTCCGTCGCGCGCGTCGATACCGTGATCGGTCACTGCGTGAACATCGCGGCGCGGATCGAGGCTCTGACCAAGCTGCTCGCGAGCGCCCGGGTGCTGGTGGGCGACTCGACGGTCGAGCTGTGCGCTCAGGCGTTTCATGGGCAGACCTTCGAGAGCCTGCGGGTGCAGGAGCGGACCGCGACGAACGACGCCGACCGGGTGGCGCTGCAGAAGCGGATGAATGAGATCAACCGCGAGCTGTGCCTGACCTTCCTCGACCACTACGCGCTCAAGGGGGTCGACCGTCCCCTGCCCTTGTACCGCCCCGACGAGTCGGCCACGTGTGGGGGGGTGCAGCGGTTCGATCGTCTGCTCGAGCACTTGGTCGCGTCCGACCCGGAGCACCTGCACCAGATCCGCGACGTGCTGTGCCACGAGTGCAGCGGAGCGTAGCTCAGCAGCCCTGACAGCCGCCCTGCCCACAGCCGCTGCAGCCTTGGCCACAGCCGTTGCAGCCTTGGCCACAGTCCCCGCATCCCTGGCCGCAGCCGTTGCAGCCCTGCCCACAGCCGTCGCACCCCTGGCCGCAGCCGCGGCAGCAGTCTTCCGTGCCCCGCCCGCACGCTGTGGGGCACGCGGCACACTGTGCGCACGAGCCCAAACAGTCGGCGAAGCCGGAGCCGCATCCGGTGAAGCAGCCTCCGCATCCCTTCTCACACTGCGGTCCACAGTCATCGCATGCACTGCATCCCGCATGGTGTTCGTCGACCGGCACGTCCCCCGTTGACGGCTCCGCGCTCCCCACATCGGGACCCAGCGCTGACCCAAATTCGGAGCCCAGATCCGGCCCCAAGGCGGAGCCAACATCGGGCTCAGGCACGTCCAGTCCCGCCGGCGCGGCGTAGACGATCCACGACACGCCCCATGCCCACGTCATGCTGAGCGCGGACGCGGCTCGGACCCACACTCGTTGGCTTGGGGTCAGCACCCGCGTGAGTGCCAACGCGTTCGACTTCGCCAGCAGCACCGCGTTTGCCTTCGAAACCGCCGCCTCACAGCGTCCGGCGAAGCGGCGCACAACCGCGCAAAGCACGTCCTGGTGACGAGTCCAGGGCAGCACTGCGCACAAACGCTCAGCGAGCTGAACAGCTCCACGAAGCGCCGCGACGGCCTCCTGCGTGCGAGCCGGACACGGGTCCCCGTCCGCATCCAAACACGGGTTGAAGTCCCGGGTTCGTGCGTCCTTCTCCAGGTCTTCGAGTGCATCGAGCAGGTAGATCGCGGCCCCAACCGAGGCTCCAAACTCTGCAAGTCCCGCTCGAGCCTCGGAGGTCGAAAACGGTTGCGCGGCGCCGGGCAGGTCCGCTGCAGCCTCGAACGCCATGGCGAGGACGGCGGCGGTTGGGGCGGCCGCCACCTCCGGCGGAGGCACAGCGCCCCCTCGCTCCACCGCGATCTGTCGCGCCTCAAATCCCCTCAGCGCCGGGAGTTCCACCCCCAACTCGGCCAGGTGCGCCGCGGCTCGGCGCGCGGGTCCGTCACTGAACCACGGCCGGACCACCCGGGCCGCCCATTGGCCATCCGCTCCGCGGTCGGCCAGCCATTGGTCCGCCAGCAGCATCTGGAGCGCCGCGGCGAACCGTATGGCGACGCTGTCTGGCGCGAGCGTGGCCCGAAAGACCGTCGGCATCATCGGGCAGCGGCAGCGACTGGGGGCGGCAGCGCCAGCTTGAACCGCGTCGACGACAATCGCCATGAACACCGCGTCGTGGCTGAGCAACGCCCTGCGTGCGAGCCCAAAGTGCGCGCCGAGCCCCTGGCATGTGCCGCAGTAGAAGCGCCGATACGTCTGCTGCACCACGGGCAGCGTCCCGCAGGGAGGCGGTCGCAGGGTGCCAAACATCAGCAGGCCTCCTGTCGGCGGGCCCGCCAGCGCCCGAGGAGCATGGCTTGGATCCACGTCAGCGCGGCCGCGACCTGCCCGAGCGATGCAAGGGCCCTCGTTGCGTGGCGCAACTCGGCGGGCTTCGCCAGGCAGGCGGGCGCACAAACATCCAACATCGAATCGAGCGTGCCCAGGTCACCGCGGGCCAGGGCGCGCACATAGGCCGCACCCCAACGTTCGAAGCACACGCGCCCGGCCCAGCTATTGGTCAGGCCTTCCCCAGCATCTTTCACGAAGTCGGCCAGCGCATCCGCGCGCTGAATGTGCCAGCCCCACTTGGTGAACGCCTCCATCTCGGCGTCCGAAACCTCGCGATACGCGTCGGCCGGGAGCCCGCCGACCATGGTGATCATCAGCAGCCAATCTCCGCTGATCGCGGCGGTGACGTGGGCCACTTCGGACAACGAGCTCTCCGCGGGGTGCCGGCTCAGGATGTCGACCGCACGAACCTGCGTCTCCCACCCGGCCGCGATCACCCCATACAAGCGGTCGAGGCGGTCGGGCGTGGCCGCCAGCGCGCGCAGCTGTCGACCCGCCAGCGCCGCCAGTTCGCACCGCGCCTCCGCCCGCGCAGGCCGTCCGGTCACCAGCGAATCGAGGCTTGGCGCCAGATAACTTCGCACGCTCCTGCGC
>CAYGTG010000338.1:0-5746 GCA_964352485.1 uncultured Nannocystaceae bacterium
CAGATCGAGGGCCAGATCGAGGGCCAGATCGAGGGCCAGATCGAGGGCCAGATCGTGAGCAGTCCGTTCCGGAGTCTGACGAGACAGACGACTCCCACCCGTCCGACCCCGCGGGCGAGTCCGACGGGTCTGATGGGCAGGCGTAAGCGCGCTGCGGACGAACCGCTCGGCATTCTGTATGTCGACAAACCTGCGGGGCCCACCTCGGCAGAGATCTGTGACTTCATTCGTTGGGTGTTGCGGACGCCCGCGGTTGGGCATTGCGGCACCTTGGACCCCGCGGCCACAGGGCTGCTGGTGTGCTGCGTGGGGCCGGCGACCAAGCTCGTCTCGCTGCTGACCGACGACGACAAGACGTACCGCGGCCGGTTCGTGCTGGGCTCCTCCACCACCACCGCGGACGCTGCGGGGGAGCCGACGGCCCAGGCCGAGCTGGATGACACGACCTGGGCTCGGGCCCCGGAGGTCCTCATGGGCCTCCTGGGAACGCATGAACTGGCACCGCCGGCGTTCAGCGCGGTCCGAGTGGATGGCGAGCGGGCCCATGCCAGAGCGCGCCGTGGAGAACAATTCGAGGTTCCCAAGCGCCCGATGACGGTGCTGGCGATCTCGGACGTCGAACGCGCTGCGCGGGGAGAGATCGCCGCGACGGTTCGTGTCAGCAAAGGATCGTTCATTCGCTCGCTTGCGGTGGAGCTCGGGAATCGGCTGGGCGTGCCGGCGCACCTGGGCGGCCTGCATCGACTCGCCTCCGGATCCTGCTCGCTCGAGCATCCGCATGCGATCTCGGGGTTTGATGTCACCCCCATGTCGCCCCGACCGGATGGGAAGCCCCGGCACCGGGTGCGCGTGGCCGGCATCGAGGACGACCGCCAACACCAGGCCGAGGCCTTGCTCCAAGGGCTGAACGACCCCGCCCAAGTCCTCGGCGTCCCCGTCCTGGACGTGCCGCGAGGTGCGCACGGAGAGGACATCGTGCGGCGCATCGGCTATGGCCAAGCGATTCCGGCCGAGCATCCGCTGCTGCGTGACCGCACGCGCAGCGGGATGCTGGCGGTGCGGGCCGGCTCAGGCCTCGTTCTGTGCCAGTTCGAGCCCGCCGAGGGTGGCCCGGTGCTCAGGGTTGAGCGCACGCTGAGACCCCTCGCCCTCGACTCCCCCACAAGCCCTTGACATCACGGCGCCTCCCGTGGATTCTGCGCCGACCTCCGAACCTAGACGAACAAGTGGAGACGGTTGTCGTCTCCCACAACCTCGAAGACCTCGAGTAAGCAACAGCAGCACTATGGCTCTCTCTACTGATCGCAAAGCCGAAATCGTCGGCAAGTTCAAACGCAGCGAACAAGACACCGGGTCCCCCGAGGTCCAGATCGCGCTCCTGAGCAAGCGAATCAACTACCTGACCGACCACTTCCGCACGCACCGCAAGGACTTCCACTCGCGGCGCGGACTCCTCAAGCTGGTCGGACGCCGTCGTCGGCTTCTCGACTACGTCAAAGGCAAGGACATCGAGCGCTACCGCACCGTCATCGCGGAGCTCAACATCCGAAAATAAGGCCGCTGCTGCACGTCGGGCGCTTCCCTCCAGGGGTTGCGCCCTTCGGCGCGTTTGGGGATCGACTGATCCGGCAACGCGCGCTGTCTGCGGCTCAGCACCTCCCTCATCTTTGTCGTCGACCCTCGAAGACGACACTCCCCGCGCGGTGTGTCTTGGCTCGGGCGACGCGAACTCAACCTCAGGAGCAAGAATTCCATGAAAGAAACGATCGAAACCTGCAAGGTCGGCGATGTCGAGATCCGGATCGAGACCGGCAAAATCGCAAAGCAAACCAACGCCGTCATCGTCCGCGTGGGCGACACCGCCGTGTTGGTGAGCGCGAACTCCGGACCGAAGCCGAAGGACCTCCCCTTCCTTCCGCTGACGGTCGAGTACCGCGAGTCCGCGGCTTCGGCGGGCAAGATCCCCGGTGGCTACTTCAAGCGCGAGGGTCGTCCGTCCACGGAGGAGATCCTGACGTGTCGGGTCACCGACCGTCCGATTCGACCGCTGTTCCCCAAGGGGTACCGCTGCGACACGCAGGTCATCACCAACATCCTGTCGCACGACAAGGAGAACGAGCCTGACGTGCTGTCGATCACCGGTGCCTCCGCGGCGCTGATGATCTCGGATGTGCCCTGGGCCGGTCCGATCGCCGGTGTTCGCGTCGCACACATCGGCGGCAAGTGGGTCGCGTTCCCCAGGTACTCGCAGATTCAAGAGGCGGACATCACCCTCGTGGTCGGTGCCAACGCCGATGCCATCGTGATGGTGGAGGGGGGGGCAACGGCCGCTTCCGAAGCCGCGATGATCGACGGCCTCATGTTCGGCCAAGAGTCGGCGCAGCCGCTCATCGCCCTTCAGCACCGTCTGCGCGAGCAGGTTGGCAAGCCCAAGCGCGAGTACATCCCGCCCCCGGTCGACGAGGCGCTCCAGGCCGAAGTCAGCAAGTTCGCCGGGGCCAAGCTGGTCGAGGCGCTCAAGATCGCCGGCAAGCACGAGCGGACCTCCGCGATTTCGGCCATTAAGGCGGAGACCAAAGAGAAGTTCCTCGCGGCGCACCCCGACAAGGGCGAGGACATCTCGTCGGGCTTTGCGAAGCTCGAGAAAGAGACCGTTCGCAACATGGTGGTCAACACGGGCAAGCGCCTCGACGGCCGTGGCACCCGGGACGTTCGTCCGTTGTGGATCAACCCGCACCCGTTCGAGCGCCCCCACGGCTCGGCGTTCTTTCAGCGCGGTGAGACCCAGGCGTACGCGACCTGCACACTCGGCACCGAGTATGACGCCCAGCGCCTCGACACCCTGCGCGGCGACGTCCGCCGGCACTTCCTGCTGCACTACAACTTCCCCCCGTACTGCACCGGCGAAGTCCGACCGCTTCGCGGGACCTCCCGTCGGGAAACCGGCCACGGCGCGCTGGCTGAGCGTGCGCTCAAGCCCGTGCTTCCAGACCTCGCAGACTTCCCGTACACGATCCGCGTGGTCTCCGACATCATGGAGTCCAACGGCTCGTCGTCGATGGCTTCGGTGTGCGGCGGTTCGCTGGCGATGATGGATGCCGGCGTCCCGCTCAAGGCACCGGTCGCCGGTATCGCCATGGGCCTGATGCAGGTCGGCGACAAGATCGCCGTCCTCACCGACATTCTTGGCGACGAGGACCACCTCGGCGACATGGACTTCAAGGTCACCGGCACCGAAGAGGGCATCACCGCTCTTCAGATGGACATCAAGGTTGCGGGTCTGACCCGCAAGATTCTTGAGGACGCACTCGACCAGGCCAAAGAGGCCCGGCTGCACATCCTCGAGGAGATGAACAAGATCATGCCGACGCACAAGGACGACGTGTCCCTGTACGCGCCGCGCATCGAGACCGTTCAGGTCAAAGTCGACCGTATCCGGGACATCATCGGGCCCGGAGGCAAGATGATCCGCGCCATCACGGAGCAGTCCGGCGCGCAGATCAACGTCGACGACCACGGCCGGGTCACGATCGCTTCGGACAACCCCGAGTCGATCGCGTCCGCCAAGCGCCTCATCGAGGGCCTCACGGCTGAAGCTGAAATTGGCGCGGTCTACCAAGGCGTCGTCACCCGAATCGTCGACTTTGGTGCGTTCGTCGAGGTCCTCCCGGGCACCGACGGCCTCGTGCACATCTCGGAGCTCGAGAACAAGCGCATCGAAAAGGTCACCGACGTCCTCAGCGAAGGCGACGAAGTCATCGTGAAGGTGCTCAACATCGACCCGACCGGCAAGATTCGTCTCAGCCGCAAGGCCGCGTTCGGGGTCGACCCGAGCGAGGTCCAAAACATGCGGGCCTAGGCCCCAGTAAGGTCATCACGATGGGGAGCGGGCAAGAGACCCAGACTGCGTTTGTGCGCCGTCTCGATCCCAACGCCCAACTCCCCCGTCGCATGACCGCCCACGCTGCGGGCCATGACCTGTTTGCGTGCTTGGATGCGCCGCTCGAGCTTTTGCCCGGGGGGCGCGTCGCCGTTTCGACGGGTCTGGCCATGGCGCTGCCCGAAGGCCACGAAGCGCAAGTCCGGCCCCGGTCGGGCTGGGCCTGGAAACACGGAATCACGGTCCTGAATGCACCGGGGACGATCGATGCGGACTATCGCGGCGAGTTGAAGGTGCTGCTGATCAACCACGGTGCGCAACCGTTCACGGTGGAGCACGGGGACAGGATCGCACAGCTGGTCGTGTCGGCCGTGGTCCCGCTGCACTTCCGAGAACGCGACGACTTGCCCGAGCCGAGCGCGCACGATGGTGTGGCGGTCCGCGAGGGCGGGTTTGGCAGCACGGGCCGCCGCTGATCCGCCGTCGCAAAAACGCGCTTTGCAAGCAGAATTGCGACCAGGGCATCGTGGTAGCATCGCCCGGTGAGGCCTTCGTCGGGCGACCGGATCTGCGGTCAGGTACAGATCGACGAAGACGCGGCCGCGGACCTCGGTGGCCACGCCTTCGGACCGACGCTGCACGCCTCCGTGTCTGAGGAGGCGGGGCAGGGCGTCCATAAGGTGTGGTTGACCGTCGTCGAGCGGTCGCTCGTGCCCTCGCAGATTGACGTCTCTTCGTTCATGGCGCGAATGGGGGAACTCCTGGGTGCCGAGCAGCCTGGACTGGTCCCGATTCGCCTCGTCGATCGGGAGGCCGACTTCTGCGTCGTGGGCTACCAGGCCTTGCCCGGAGCGGTTCCGCTGCAGCGGCGTATCGAGGGGACGGGCAGCACGGCAGGGCTCGTCGCGCGGGTGGCGGTCGAAGTCGCACGCGGGCTTGCTCATCTGCATCGCAAGGGGCGAGTCCACGGTGCGCTCGCGCCCGGCAACATCGTGCTCTGGAAGGAGGGGGTCGCGCTGTGGCAGCACGGCCTCACCCTTGCCTGCAACCGGAAGGCGGTCACACCTCGCCTTCGGGCGCTCGGCGGTGACGTTGTGGCCCCGGAGGTTCGGGCTGGCAACGCGCCGACGGCCACCTCCGATGTCTATGCTTGGGGCGCGGTCATGGCCGCGCTGGCGACCGATACCGTCGGCTCGGCGGCACTGGCGGCGGTCGAGGATGGGGACCTCGCGGCAGGGCTGCTGACGGAGATCATCGTCGGTGCCCTGGCGGCCGAGGTGGAGGATCGGCCGGCGGACGGTTTGACCGTGCTGCGAAGGATCGCCGAGGCCCCCGCCGTGCAGGGGAGTGGGGGCACGGCCGCGGCGCGCCAAGCCGAACTCCGCGAACTCGCGGGGCGCTATGTCGAGGAGGTCGAGGGCAAGGGCAAGGGCAAGGGCGCTCCGGCCAGCGTCGCGGCACCGAAGAAGAAAAACGTTCCGTCCAAGCGACGACAGTTTCGCAGAACCGCTACCGAACTCTACCCGCCCGACCTCGCCCCCGTCTCGGGCGAGATGACCGCCCCCGATGATCCGGAGCCGGATCCGTTCACGGTTTCGACAGATACCGTCGCACCGGCCGAGGTCCTGCGCGAGGAGTCCGAGCACGTCCCCACGCCTGCGCCGATGCAGATCACGGCTCGGAAGATCGAGGATGAGCCCAACCGCCACTTCAATCCTGATGCCCTGACGCCCCCGGATGGAGCGCGACTCTCGGATCTCGAGCCGACGCCGGAGCCCGGGCCGGCTCCACAGGGGTCTGTCTCTCCCGGGGGGGTATCCCTACCGCCGCTTGTCGGCAGACCCGGCGACATGGATGACGGGTTCG
>CAYGTG010000338.1:5756-7833 GCA_964352485.1 uncultured Nannocystaceae bacterium
GTCCGGCGCCGGTTCCAGCGCCGCCACCGCTGAGTCTCGACGCCGACGCGCTGACGCCCGTTCCGGCACCGGCACCCATTCCGCCTCCCCCAGAGCATGACGACATGTCTGCGGAGGACAGTGGGTTCGGCCTGTCCCTGCCGGTCACCGAGATGCTCGACTCGCGGCTGTCGGAGGAGGATAGTCTTCACGGGGTTGTCGGGGCTTTGGCTGCCGCCGAATCCTCCCCTCGACTGGCGACCCTCGATGGTGCCCCCGCCGAGCCGAATCCAGCGTTGAGCCAGGGCCCGGCCCTCGAGCTCGACCTGCCGTCGCGACCGGATAAACCGGCTGCGAAGGCAGGCTCGCTGGGGCCGCTTCCACCCCGTGCTCCGACCAAGGGACCGGTATCCACGCCCGAGCTCGAAGTCGGGCGCCGGGCACCGGCACCGGAGGCAGCACCCAAGAAACCGGCCAGGGATCCGGCTTCCGCCGTGCCGCCGGGTGGGAAGATTCAGCTCGATGTCCAGTCGGCGCTGAACTCCACCCGGTCTCGTCCGTCGCGCAGTGACGCGGACCGCTCCGCACCCGAGCTCTCCAGGGTCATCCGCGATCACGCGCCCCCCGAAGCCCGGGGTCCGCGAGGATCCATCATGGCGGCGCTGTTCGGATTTGGCGCGACGATCGTCGCGGTCAGTCTCACCATTCCGGTCGCGCAGGAGCGTGGTGGGTTGTCGGCGCTGCTCGGGGCTCCCGAGGAGGCGCAGGACACCGACGCACCGACCGACAGCGCAAAGCCGGGGGCCGACGCCTCGCGGGGCAAGACCATGCCCCTGGAGCCGCCCACGACCTGCCCGGACGACACGGCCCTGCTTCCCGGCGGTGGCAGGGTGTGCATCGAGGTTGGAGAGCAGCCCGGTCTGCGCGAGATCCCGACGGCCAACGTGACGCTGGCCGAGGCCACCGAGGCGTGCGCGGCACACGGACGGCGTCTGTGCACCCAAAAAGAGTGGCGCAAGGCGTGCCGTGGAGAGACCGGCAGGCGGCAACCCTACGGTGGCGCTCGCAAGGACGGGCAATGCAACGACGCGCTGGGCGGAGTACCCCAAAACCTCGGGCGCGGCGGCGCTCGGGAGACCTGTGTGACCCCCGAAGGGGTCTATGATCTCGTCGGCAACGTGGGGGAGTGGGTCGAAGGCGGGGCGGCGATGGGCGGTGATGCCACCACCTCCGCGGCCTCGTGCACCACGCGGCGCAAGCCTGGCAAGAGCACCCAGGACCCTGCACTCGGCTTTCGGTGCTGTGTCACGCTCGCTGACCCTCCGGGCGCCCAGCCGTAGCACCACCGTCACCGGGCTCTGCTACTGTCCGCGCGCCATGCCGCTCGATCCCGCAGTGCTTCGCAACGCTCTGGCGCCGGGGGGAACCCTCGACACACTCGATGGCCGATTTGACGCCTTGGGCACCCGCTATAGCGGCAAGGTTCGAGAGAACTTCAGTCGCGAGCAGGAGCGGGTGATCATCGTGACCGACCGGGTCTCGGCCTTCGACGTGGTTCTGGGGACCATTCCGTTCAAGGGGCAGGTGCTCAATCGACTGGCGCAGCACTGGTTCGAGCTCTCCGCTGGGGTCATGCCTGGCCATGTGTTGGGCGTGCCGGATCCTCAGGCGACCCGCGCCATCGAGTGCGCGCCCATCCCCGTGGAAATGGTGGTCCGCGGTTACCTCACCGGGAGCAGCTCGACCAGCATTCTGCGGGCCTATGAGCGCGGCGAGCGTACGTTTTGCGGCCATGTGCTGCCCGATGGACTGCGCCCGCACGAACGACTGGCGGCGCCGTTGCTGACTCCGTCGACCAAGGCAGCCAAGGGCGATCACGATCAGAGCGTCAGCAAAGAGGTGTTGTTTCAGCGGGGGGCCATCGACCCGGAGACCTTTGGCGAGCTCGAGGCGCGGGTCATGCAGCTGTTCGCATTTGGCCAGGCCGAGGCGGCCAAGCGCGGCTTGATCCTCGTCGACACCAAGTATGAGCTCGGCCGCGCCCCGGACGGGCGGATCGTGCTCATCGACGAGATCCACACACCGGACAGCTCTCGCC
>CAYGTG010000339.1:0-7829 GCA_964352485.1 uncultured Nannocystaceae bacterium
TATGAGGAGAGTCGTCTGTGCCGATTGGGCACCGAGAAGTTCATGCTCGACGGACGACACAGCGGGACCGGGGGTGGCAACCACGTGGTTCTCGGCGGGGCGACTCCGGCGGACAGCCCGTTCCTGCGACGCCCGGATCTGCTCAAGAGCTTCCTCGGCTATTTCACCAACCACCCGTCGCTGTCGTTCTTGTTCTCGGGAATGTTCGTCGGCCCCACGAGTCAGGCTCCCCGTGTCGATCAAGCGCGCGACGACGCGCTGTACGAGCTCGAGGTCGCCTTTACGCAGCTTCCGGACCGAGAGGATGCGGACCTGTCTGCACGGCCGTGGTTGGTCGACCGCATCTTCCGCGACGTGCTGGTCGATGTCACCGGCAACACGCATCGCACCGAGATCTGCATCGACAAGCTCTACTCCCCCGATTCGGCCACTGGCCGGCTAGGCTTGGTGGAGTTCCGCTCGTTCGAGATGCCGCCGCACGCTCAGATGAGTCTGGCCCAGGCTCTTCTGATTCGCGCGCTGGTGGCTCGTTTTTGGAACAAGCCCTATCGGGCCCGACTGCAGCACTGGGGCACGTCGCTGCACGACCGCTTCATGCTCCCGTTCTTCGTGTGGGACGACTTCTGCGACGTGCTGGCCGAGCTCAGCGAAGACGGCGTTCGGCTCGAGCCCGAGTGGTTCGCGCCGCACTTCGAGTTTCGGTTCCCGAAAATCGGAAACCTGTGCCATCGCGGCGTCGAGCTGGAGCTGCGCACAGCACTCGAGCCGTGGCATGTCACCGGCGAGCACGGTGTCAGTGGAGGAACGGCGCGCTACGTGGACTCGAGCCTGGAGCGAATCCAGGTGCTCGTCCGCGGCCTCCCCGAGGCGCGATACCAGCTGGCCTGCAACGGAACGCGCATCCCGCTGCGTCCCACCGGAACCGTGGGAGAGTTCGTGGCCGGCGTCCGCTACCGGGCGTGGCAACCCCCGCTGTGCCTTCACCCGACCATCGGCGTCGACACGCCGCTGGTTTTGGACCTCTACGACACGTGGTCGGGCCGGAGCGTTGCGGGGTGCAGCTACCATGTCGCGCACCCGGCGGGCCGCAACTACGAGCTGTTTCCGGTCAACGCGCTCGAAGCCGAAGCGCGAAGGCTCGCCCGCTTCTCGACGGACCAGCATAGTGGTGGGGCCATGACGTTGAAGGAACTCCCGCCCAATCGCCTCATGCCATGCACGCTCGACATGCGCCTGACGCACACGGGAGCCGCGTGACCGATCCTGCGGCCGTTCAGTCCGCCCTCGATCACGGGCTGCGGCTCTCCCTCGCCAACCCTGAGGGGACGGTGGCCACCTATATTCCCGAGCTGGGCAGCGTCGACCCCGATCGCACAAGCGCCGCAGTCGTGCTCACCAGCGGCAAGATCATCACGGCCGGAGACGTGGCCGATCACCGCTTCACGCTGCAGAGCGCGGCGAAGCTCATCGTGTTGTGCGGAGCTCTTGAAGAGCTTGGTGCGGACTGTGTCTTCTCGGCCGTCGGGTCCGAGCCCTCGGGAGAGAGCTTCTCTTCCATCGCTCGGCTGGATTCGCGGGGTCCGCAGGCGGCCAACCCGATGGTGAACTCCGGGGCGATTACCTTGTGCGGCCTCATCGAGGGGCAGGCCGAGGAACGCATCGCCTGGATCGAGCGGTGGGCCAGCAACTTGTGCGGCGCAGACGTTGGCGTCAACGCGCGGGTGCAAGCCTCGGAGCGTCGCACAGGAGACCGCAACCGCTCGATCGCGTATCTGTTGCGCAGCAATGGATCCCTGGCGGGCTCCGTCGATGACGTTCTCGACGCCTACTTCGCGTTGTGCTCACTCGAAGTCTCGGTCGTCGAGGCCGCGCACCTTGGGTGTGTTCTCGCCAGCGGCGGCGTTGCGCCTTCGGGAAAGCGAATCATCACCGCCGACTCTGCGCGGCGCGTCGTGTCGCTGATGGCCAGCTGCGGGATGTACGACGAATCCGGAACGTACATGATGAACACGGGTCTCCCGGCCAAGAGCGGCGTCTCGGGAGTCATTGTTGCCTCCGCGGTCGCCGCCGGCGGCATCGCGGTATGCAGCCCTCGGCTCAACCGGCGAGGGGGGAGCGTTCGCGGCCACGTGATTCTCGAGCACGTCTCACAGGCACTCGACTGGCACTTTGCGGCGCAGACCTCCTCATGAAGCCAACAAGCACATCGCAGAACACCTCCGAACCTGGCGAGTCGTTGTTCGACGCGTATCGTCCTCTCGCGGGCGTACACGATGAGCTCTTCGATGCCTCGGGAAATCCCAGGCCCGGTGTCGGAAGCGTCGTTGCGCTTCTCGACGCGTTGGGTCGTGGCGGGTTCAAGAGCCGGAAGCAGCTGGCCGATCGAGCGCTCTTGCGAGGCGGTGTCACGTTCACCGTCTACGGAAACAAAGGCGGCACCGAAAAGGTGTTCCCCTTCGATCTCGTCCCCCGCGTCGTCTCCGCTGCAGACTGGAGGACGCTGCACGCTGGCCTGGCGCAGCGCATCCAGGCGCTCAACGCTTTCTTGGCCGATATCTACGGCGAACAGCGAATCCTCCGCGAGGGACACATCCCCGCCGAGGTCGTGAAGTCCTCCAGCGGATTCCTCCCCGAGGTGATCGGGATTCGGCCACCTGGTGGAGTCTACGTGAACGTCGCGGGGATCGACTTGATCCGCGATGCACAAGGGGCTTTCGTGGTGCTCGAGGACAACCTCCGCTGTCCCTCCGGGGTGTCCTACGTCCTCGAGAACCGGTCCGTGCTCAAGCGCGTCTTGCCGGGTGTCTTCGCCAGCGCTGGGCTGCGCTCGGTCGACGACTACCCGACGCGGCTGCTGGAACGCCTGCTGCAGTGCGCCCCGACCCGAGACAAGGCGCCCCACCTTGTTGTGCTTTCTCCAGGCCCCTACAACTCGGCCTACTTCGAGCACTCGTTCCTTGCCCGCAGCATGGGATGCGATCTGGTCGTTCCCAGCGACCTATTCGTCGACGAGGACCGCGTATTCGTCAAGACCACGGCAGGCCCCGTGCAGGTCGACGTGATCTACCGGCGCATCGACGATGAGTTCATCGACCCGCAGGTGTTTCGAGCCGACAGCTTGCTGGGGGTCCCGGGCCTTGTGTCCGCCTATCGTGCCGGCAACGTCACGCTGGCGAACGCGCTGGGCAACGGCGTCGCCGATGACAAGGGGGTCTACCCGTTCGTGCCGGATATGATCCGCTTCTACCTGGACGAAGAGCCGCTCGTCGGACAGGTCAATACGCTCTCGTGCGCGCGCGCTGAGGACCGAGCCGAGGTGGTGGCGCATCCCGAGCGCTTCGTGATCAAGTCGGTCGACGCCTCGGGTGGGTATGGCATGGTCATGGGGCCGATGGCTGCTGCCGAAGAACTCGCCGAGATCAAGACGAAGATCAGCGCCAACGGGCGCGGCTACATTGCGCAGCCTCTGATCGAGCTCTCGACGTGCCCAACGTGGTGTCGGGGCAAGGTTGCGCCTCGCCGGGTGGATCTCCGCCCCTACGTCCTGACCGGTGACGACGTCTGGGTCCTCCCCGGCGGGTTGACCCGCGTCGCGCTCAAAGAGGGCTCCTACGTGGTCAACTCCAGCCAGGGCGGCGGCTCGAAGGACACTTGGGTCATGGAGGACGAACGATGATCTCGCGCGTGGCATCCACGTGTTTCTGGCTTCACCGCCAGATGGAACGCGCCGACGCCATGGCTCGGTTACTCCGCGTCAACCAGGCGTTTGTGCTCGATGCTCCGATACCCGCCGAACGCAAGTGGTACCCGCTGCTCGTCGTCGCCGGAGAGCACGAGCGTTTCGATGCCGCCCACGGGGTCGAAGCCCGTTCCCAGGGCGAACTCGTTCGAGAGTTCTTGACCTGGGATCGCGACAGCCCGGTGAGCATCTTATCGGCCGTCTACTGGGCTCGCGAGAACGCCCGGATGATTCGAGACGTCGTCAGTCTCGACATGTGGGAGGTCATCAACGAGCTTTGGCACTGGCTCAGTCGTGGCAACGGTCGGCGGGCGTTCAACAACGACCCCGACACGTTTTACCGCTATGTCACTGGCCGGGCGGCGATGTTCCAGGGGGTCAGCCAGAACACGATGTTGCACGAGACCGCGTTCGACTTCATGCAGCTGGGTATGCTGTTGGAGCGCGCCGGGCAGACGGCCCGGGTGCTGGACGTGCACCACCATACGTTCGAAGATGCGCCCACCGGCACCGAGAGCACCGACGAGCGCAGCGCTCTTGCCCGGCTTCAGTGGTTGAGCCTGCTGCGTTCTTGCTCCGGAACGGGCCCCTTCCTGCGTCGCAGCGCGTCGGCCCCCACGGCCTCGCGCGTGTTGGGCTTCCTCGTGCTCGACGAGAACTTCCCCCGGTCTGTGCTCCACTGCATCGAGCGCGCCTGGCTGCTGTTACAGCGCGTGCGACCGAACTCGGAGATCGGAGAGGCGTCGTGGCGGGAACTCGACGGAATCCGAGCGTCTCTGATGGGGATGACTCCCAAGTCCCTCAACGCGCGGGGCCCCCACGATGAGCTGACGCGGATCGTCGACGCCATTTCGGCCGCTTGCGATGCGCTTCACACCGACTACTTCGATCCACCCGCTCCGCAGATCGATACAACCGAAGCGCTCCGCGCAGGAAACCACGCGTCATGACTCAGCTCATCGCAATGTCCTTCGACGTCGCAACGTCGCCTTCGATCACCCTCATGGCGCCCGAGCCGGGCTCCGGGCCAGTCGTCGGTGCCGGGTGGGGCTTCGCGTGGTATCCGGGGGACAATCTCGCGGCATCCGTCATCCGTGACCCGCGGCCCGTCCGAGACAGCCGCCTCGCTGCGGTGCTTCGCGACTGGGATCGTTTTCGCGGGACGTCGTTCTTGTGCCACATTCGGGGCGCTGCGAAGCGCCCGTCCGAACAGGATACGCACCCGTTCACTCGACCGTATGCGGGCCGGGATTTCAGCTTCGCCCACAACGGCCAACTGGATTCTGCTGCCGCCCGGCAACTCTGTCTGGGCGACGACCCGGTGTTCGAGCCGCTGGGGGCGACGGACTCCGAGCGCGCCTTTTGCTGGCTGCTCACCAAGATGCGTGGCGAAGGCGCGCGCAGCTTCGATGCCCTGGGGTACGACCGACTGCACGCCTGGCTTCGCGAGCTCAACGAGCTGGGGACCCTGACCGTGATCTTGAGCGATGGTCAGTCGACGGTCTGCTACACCGACAAGGACGGTCACAACGCGCTTCACTTCATCCGCCGCTTGCCGCCACACGGGGACGATGTCCTGACCAATGGCGTGGTCACGATCGACCATTCGGACCCGATCGACCTCAACCGCACGATGCTGCTGGTCGCGACGACTCCGCTTGGGCCCCACTGGAATCGGCAGGAGTCGGGGGAGTTGCTCGTCGCTCGGCGGGCCTCGGTCGTGCACCGGTCCGGTCGCGACGGCAAGCCCCTTGACTTCGCGGCGGCGGCGGTCCCCGAGACGCTCGACGATGTCGCGCCGGCCGAAGGGGGTCGTGTGGAGGGAGCAACCACGGGGACGTTTGGCTCCACGCAGACTCAGCACGCTGCAAACGGTACGACTCCGGCGGCCGAAACCGACGAGTCCGTGCGTCGTTACCGAGTTCTGCACGAGACGCTCTACGAGTACGAAGAGCCGGTCGAGCGCAGTACGCACATGCTGCGTCTCGAGCCACAACACACGATGGACCAGCGCGTGCTGGAGTCCAATTTGGAGATCTCCGCCGAACACGAGTCTCGCGTGTTTGACGACGTCTTCGGCAACCGAACGACGAAGGTCTGGATCGAGTCTCCCTACGACAAGCTGCGGGTGCTCTCCACGAGTATCGTGGAGGTGCGGCGACCTGAAACTCCATCACCGCGCAAGCGCACCACGCTACCCATGGTGTGGATGCCGTGGCAGCGGCAGATGATGATGCCGTTCCTGCTCCCGGCCGAGCTCCCCGAGTCCCAGCTCCGAGAGCTTTCGGGATTCGCCATGAGCTTTGCGGATCGCCAGGACTACGATGTCGCGGAGACCCTGCGCGACATCAACGAATCGATCCGGCGGGACTTCGCGTACGTCCAGGGGTCGACGAACATCGAGACCACGCCGTTCGAGGTCTACGTCAGCCGCCGCGGCGTCTGCCAGGACTTCGCCAATCTGTTCATCTGCTTGGCGCGGCTGCTGGGGGTCCCGGCTCGATACCGCGTTGGCTATATCCACACTGGCACCGACTACGACAACCAGCTCCAGTCCGAGGCCTCCCACGCGTGGGCCGAGGTCTATCTGCCCTGGGTCGGTTGGCGCGGATACGACCCGACCAACGGCTGCCTGGCGAGCCTCGACCACGTCTGCGTTGCCTCGGGCCGCAACTACCGTGATGCGACCCCCACTTCGGGCACGCTGTACAAGGGCGGGAAAAACGAGCGCCTGTCGGTTCGTGTAGAACTCCAGCAGCTGCCAAACTCGCAGGAGTGAACGCCGTGCAGCCCTTCCACCTCGCGATTGTCGTCGACGATCTGGCCGCAGCGCGCCGGTTCTACGGCGGCACGTTGGGCTGCCGCGAGGGTCGCAGTGCCGACTCTTGGGTGGACTTCGACCTGTTCGGCCATCAGCTCGTCACGCACCTCCACCCCTCGGGAGCGGTGTCCTCGGTGACCAATCCGGTCGACTCCCACGATGTCCCGGTGCCGCATTTCGGGGTCGTGCTTTCGTGGGAACAGTTCGAAGCGTTCGCTCAGCGCCTCCGGGCCGAAGCGGTTGCGTTTGTGATCGAGCCGACCGTGCGGTTTGCCGGGGAGGTCGGCGAACAGGCGACGATGTTCTTTCGGGATCCGTCCGGGAACGCGCTCGAATTCAAGGCGTTCCGGGACCCAAGCCGCCTGTTCGCGACCTGAGTCCGGACCGCGGCTCGATCACAGCGCGACGCCGTCTGCTTCGGTTTCGGGCGGCACGTCTGGCTTGGGCATCGCGATCTCTGCCCACACCAGATAGTGGTCGCTCACATCTCGGTACGGGTCTGCTTCGATCGGGACGGTGGGCCACGGAGATTCGTCCGGGTCTTCGAGCTCACGAATCACAGCGTTCTGCGACGATGTGGTGGCGCTGCGCAGCTCGAGTCCACACGAGATGATGTGGTCGGTGGGCTCTCCGGCCGTGTTGGTCGGGCCGCTGCCCGCAGCCGAGTCGGTGCAGTCGTCGTCATCGTTCTTGTTGTGTCGGGCGGCGATGATGCCCGGAGCGTGGCGGTCATAATCGTCGTCGTAAGGGTGCGAGGGGGAGCCAAAGGTCCCCGTCACCAGGACGGGCCTACCACTCAACGACCGAGACAGCTCGCGTCGTAGGGACCGCGCGGCCTTGCGGCGCTTCGAAGCGTACGCGGGCTGCTGCGACTCTCGCAGGTGCAGGGCGACGACGGCCACCGTATCGCCCGAGGGGAGATCAACGTCGACGGCCAGCTGCTTGTCGATCGAGGTCTGAAACCGGCGCACGTTGCTCATCGAGAATCGGGACAAGATGGCCACGTGTTGCCCGGTCGCCTTGTCGCGGGTCGGTAGGCACGCAACGTCGTACCGGTACCCGCCTCCAGCGAGCACCGCATCGGCCACCTCGATGGCCTCACGCTCGCCACCGATCTCGGTCAGCGTGACCACGTCCAGCTCCTCGGCGATCAGAATCTTGGCGATGCTGTCACGCTTCCACGCCCAGTCCTCCGGCGTCTTGGCGCGGTGAGGCCGGGCCTTCTTGGGCCGCCTGTCGACGTCATCGAATGCCCACTCGACGTTGAAC
>CAYGTG010000340.1:0-256 GCA_964352485.1 uncultured Nannocystaceae bacterium
GCCCGGTCGCAGGCGGTCCCGACCCCGGCCGAGCTCGCGCCCGCGCGGACGCCGTGGTCCGGCCAGCCCCTCCGGGCGGGTCCAGGGCATCTACAAGGCGGCGGCATTCGGGCCAGCGCCAAGGCTGAAGCCCTGCAGCGGCTCCTCCCCGACAACTCGTGGATCGAGGCGCTCGAGCCCGACTCCACGATCACCGCAACGCTCGCGCGCCCCATCGACGGCGTCCTGCACCATCGGCTTCACGGCGTCCTTCGTG
>CAYGTG010000340.1:266-7811 GCA_964352485.1 uncultured Nannocystaceae bacterium
GTCTTGGCCCGGCACCGATCCCCCACCACCTGTCTGCCCGCCCGTGGGCTCCCTGAACTGCGTCGCATTGCCCTGGGGAAACGCCTACCTCCGCACGCAGGGCCAGGCGCTCACCGTCGACGTCATCACCCACGGCGAGGTGAGCGAGCAGACCCTTCTCGACGCCTCAAGCACCCTGCCCAGCCCCGCCGCGGCGCCGCCTCTGCTCGGAGACATCGGGGTGCTCTGCGACACCGCCCTCCTCGCCTCGGCCCTGTCGCAGCACCATGTCCCCGCCTTCGAGCTGGCCTCGGTCGAGCTCACCCACAGCGCACGAGGCCTTCGGGCGCGCCTGCACTGGACGCCGCCCACCGCGTGGACTGCCCCCGCCCGGAAGTCCCCGGCGCCCTCGTGGGACGCGCTGTGTTCAGGTG
Source organism: uncultured Nannocystaceae bacterium (assembly GCA_964352485.1). Classification (GTDB taxonomy): domain Bacteria; phylum Myxococcota_A; class Polyangia; order Nannocystales; family Nannocystaceae; genus CAJXVA01. The sequence goes on from CAYGTG010000340.1 coordinate 680, forward strand.
CCCTCGCCTGCGCACGCACAGGACCGTGGCCCGACGTCGCGGCCTGGTTGCGCTCGGTCGGCACCGCCGAACGCCCGCCAACCTCCGAACTTCTCGCCGCCTCGACGTGGAGCAGCACGTGGCCCCACGAGCTCGCCGCCCTGCTCGCCGCCCTGCGTGACCGAGTCCCCAAGCTCTCCCGCGGCTTCGTCGACGCCGCGCTCGAAGGCCTGGCCGAGGTCGAGTTTGCCGGCGCTCGCCTCGACGAGGGCGGGGTGTTCATCGCCTTCGTCCGGATCCCCGCCGCATGGGTCAACTTCACCGCCAGCGTCTTGCCGTATGCCGGGCTGAGCCCAGGACCCACGCGGGTGGGCAAGACCGAGATCACCTGGGCGCCCCTGCAGCCAGGCGGCATCGCGCTGGCCCTCGACGACGGACCGGAGCCCGCGATGGGGTGGATCCTGCTCGCCTCCAGCCCCGAGCGATTTTCCTGGCTGATGGATGCACCGCGGACCCGCGCCTCGAATGCACTGACCGCTCGGGTCACACGTATCGGCAGCATCGAGGAGCACGTGCCGCACTCGTGGCGCTCGTGGCTCGAGCCCTTCGCAGACCACAGCGCAACCGTGTGGGTCGGGCTCGACGACGGTCGACTCCGCGTCTCCGCCGATCTCGAAGCGCCGTAGCCGACCCTGCGGCTATCCTCTGGTTGCGACGCAGACTTGGCCCCGGGTGAACGGCACCAGCCAGTGCGCCCGGTCGCCGCAGACCTCATCGATGACCGCGATGATGTCCTCGCGCTGAGCATCGTGAACGACGAGCACGCCACCGGGCGAAAGCGCCGCCCAGCCGGTCTCGATGCAGTAGCGTCGGGCTCGACCATCGACGACAATCAGCTCGGGGTGCTCCACGAGCGCGTAGGGAGCGGCCACGTACGACGCCATAATCTCCGGCTCCCGCTCGCAGCGTTCACTCCACGCCACGTACTCCGGCAGTGTCTTGCCCTTGCCGCGCAGGAACATCGCCGGCTCGGGCGCATGGGAAGCGGGAGGCGCGAACAGGTGCTTCACGCGAGCATCCTCGGAGTGCTCCTGCACCTGTTTGTGCCACGTCGCGTTGTGTTCGACCGAGATGTACGTCTCGATGAAGTCGAACGTCTCCGGGATGAGCAGCGTGCTGCCGCCAGACCCATACTCCACCGCCGTCTTCGGGCGACGGGTCGCATAGATCGCACACAGCTGTGACTGCTCCTGTGGACCCATCGCGGGCTCGAGGGCCGGACGAGCGCTGGGCGTCGCGCGAGCGCTCTCGCCCTCGGTCTTCCGAGACAGGAACCCCATCGGATGAAGCTAGCAGCAACGGCGGTGGTTCGGCCCGAAGTCGCGTAGGATCTACGCATGGGTCTGCTGCGTCGAGCCAGAGAACGGATCCACAGGATCCGGGCCGGCGCTCCCACGCTGGACTGCGCCAAGGAGACGCTGGGTTCACGATGCGGCAGCCACACCGTTTGTCTCGAGCGCCTCTGCGAGGACAGCGTGATCTACTCCGCTGGGATCGGCGAGGACGTGTCGTTCGACCTGGAGATCCTCGCGCGGACCGGCGGGGTGGTCCATGCCTTCGACCCCACCCCGCGTTCCCTCGCATGGTTGGCGACGCAGGAGCTGCCCGAGCGCTTTCACGTGCACGGGTACGGGCTCGCCTCGTTTGACGGCACCGCCATGTTCAACCCGCCGGAGAACCCCAAGCACATCTCGCACACGATCCTCGACCGGCCCAAGACGTCGGCCCCAGCGTTCGAAGTTCAGCTCCGCCGCGTCGCGACCATCGCAGAGGATCTCGGCCACAGCGTCATCGACGTACTCAAGCTCGACATCGAAGGAGCCGAGTTCGACGTCCTCGATGACCTGCAACAGGGCGACCTCGTGATCAACCAGATGGTGATCGCGTTTCACCATCACTTCGACTCGATCCCCTTCACGCGAACCCAAGCCGCGGTGAAACAAGTGGAGGCCATGGGCCTGCAGCTGTTTCACATCTCCAGCTGCGCGAGCGAGTACTCGTTCTTGCGGGTCGAGTGAATCGCCAGGCCCGCTACCAGCAGTTCCCGGAGTCGGGCTCGTTCGTGTAGCTGCCGTAGAACCAGTTTCGACGCCCGCCCCCCGACAGCACCCCAAGGTGGATCGTCAGGCCGCCGAGACCCACCGACATGTTGAGCATGGGATCGATGACCGCACCGGGCGCGATCTGGTCGGGGGTGATGATCGGGGCGTTCCAGTACTCCTCGCACAGGAACTTCTGGGCCATGGCCCGAGATGCCGCCGAGGAGAAGTCGAGATCGACCGCATCCGCGTCGGGGTGGTCTCCCCCAGCGGCACCGCCCACGGCGGCGTTGTAGCAGGGCGGACGCCACCAGTTGCGCATGTAGATGGGCTCGCCGACCAAGCCGCGAAGCTCGTCGGTGAACAACGCCAGCGCGGCGGCTTTCTCCCACTGATCCCGCTCGGGCAGCAAGATGGTGTAGCCGCACCCCGTGGCCGCGGCCTGGTTGTGGGGTGCGCTGATCTCCTCAGCGGTGAAGTTCTGCACGCCCACCGCGTCGAGGTACAGCTGAAAGCTGTCGAGGTCTGGCCCGTAGTCGAACGCGTTGACCGGGTCGCCTCCGAGCATCTGGATCAGATATTCGTGGTCGATCTCGTCGTACAGGCCGTCGCCCGGATCCATCGCGTCGAACTGTTCGGGAATGCAGACGCCTTGGCTGCCGGTCTCGTCGAAGCGCCCCAGCACCTCGCACACGTATCCGTCGCGGCACGCGGAGTCGGGGAATAGGAAGGAGTCGCATCGCGAGAGGCAGTAGCCAGACTCGCTCAGCCCCACATCCACACCGTTGACGCAATACGTGATCGGAGCGCCGTCTTCGTCGGGGCACGACGTGGCGCAGTCGAGTGAGCAGGTACCGCAGGGAAAGCCGTCGTCGGGAAGCAAGCAGGTGCCGCCGGTATACGAACAGTCGCCGTCGCCACCGCACGGGGACCCGATCCACGGCGTGTCCCATCCCGGCGTGCAGTCAACCGGCTCCTCGCCGGTTGGATCGCCGCTCGGATCGCCGGTTGGGTCGCCGGAAGGATCGCCGCTCGGATCGCCCACCGTGGGGTCGCTGTCAGAACCGCTCGTCCCGCCGGTTCCGCCGCCTTCGGTGTCACCGTTGATCCCATCGTCTTCGACCGGGTCGAACGTGCTTCCCTCGGTGCCCTCGGCGGCTCCGTCCCAGCCTTGGCGCCCCGCGCCGTCTTGACCGCACCCCGCGAGGGCCATCAGTCCAACCAAAAAAACGACGTTCCGATCCATCGTGCGCATCCCCTGTTCAAGTGTAGGCGGCCTCTAGTGGCCGGCGCTACAGGTATTCCCATGTAGGAAGGGCGCAAACGGGGCCAGGAGGTTCCCGGGCTTCGGATCTTGAGGGATATGGGGCGGTTGGGCTAGGAATTGGCCTCGGCCACGAAACCGACGCTGGATCCGCCCGGCCTTGCCATGGCGGACCGAGTGGCTACTGTTCCCGCCGTGAAACCCGTCAAGGTCGAGATCTGGTCTGACGTCGCGTGTCCTTGGTGTTGGGTCGGCAAGCGGCACGTCGAAGAGGCCGCAGCCTCGCTCGATCGACCGGTGGACATCCGCTGGCGCGCGTTCGAGCTCGACTCCAGTGCACCCAAGGAGCTCGACGCCTCCATCGACTACGTCGACCGGCTCGCGCGCAAATACGGGACCTCGCGGGACGGCGCGCAGCAGATGATCGACCGCATGGTCGAGGTCGGGCGTCAGCGAGGGCTCGACTTCCGCTTTGATCGCGCAAGGCCAGGCAACACCTTCGACGCCCACCGCCTCCTCGCGTGGGCCACCGACTCGGGCAAGCAGACGGCGCTCAAGGAGCGGCTGTTCGAGGCCTACATGCACGAGGGCAAGTCCGTGGCCGACCACGAGACCCTGGTCCAGATCGCCGAAGACGTCGGGCTCGACCCCGAGCGCGCGCAGTCGATCCTCAGCAGTGACGACTTCGCGAAAGAGGCCCGCGCGGACCAAGCGACCGCAGGCCGGCTTGGTGTGACCGGGGTTCCTTTCTTCGTGATCGACGGCCGCATCGGGGTCCAGGGCGCGCAGCCTCCCGAGGTCTTGCTTTCGGCGTTCAAGAAGGCGATCGCCGACGCCCCGGCAGAGACCCCCGCCGCGCAGGGACCCAACTGCGGCACCGACGGCTGCGAGGTCTGAGCCTCGTTCAGATCTTGCCGTGAATCGATCGGGCGAAGACCTGGATCGCATGGTCGAGGTCCTGCGGCTCCCTTAGTGCCGACTTAGACGCTCAACTGGCGAACTGCTCGGGCACCAGATCAAACCGGCTCAGCCACCGGTCGATGTCGACCATGGCACAGCCAAGGCTCTTGGCGGCGGCGGCCTTGTCCCCTCGATGCGCCGCGAGCTCCCGAATGATCGTCTCGCGGACCGAGGCCAAGCGCGGAGCCGCCGGCAGCCCGGCGTTGGGCCACTGAACCTCCCGCCAAATCGCGGCGGTGATCGGAGCGGACGCCTCGCACAGCGCCAGCGCAGCGCTCACGCAGTTGTTCAGCTCGCGCACGTTGAAGGGCCACTCCTGTGAAAGCATGGTCCGGAACACGTCCACCTTGACGCGCTGCAGGGGAACGCCGGCAGCCTCGAAGATGCCGCGCACCAAGAGGCCCAGGTCTTCGGGGCGCTCGCGCAGTGGCGGGATGCGGCACTCATAGCCCGCGAGACGAGCATAGAGGTCGGGACGGAATGTGGCTTCGGCGGCCCTCCGATGCAGGTTGCTGCTCGCGGCGGCGATCACTCGAACACCGTCGTCGGGCAGGTGGAGTCCATCGGAGTCCGGCAGCATGAATCCGAGCAGCGCCGACAACAGCCGTCCCTGTTCTTCGTTGGAGAGCGCGCCCACGTCGTCGAGGAAGAGCGTGCCGCCGCGTGCCTGTCCCAAGAGGGCATTCCCCTCGCCCAAGAGCTCCGGCTCCACCGATCGGGCCATCATGTTCAACGCAACAAAGGGACCACCTCGCCCCGTCGCGCGGTGCAGCGCGCGTGCCAGGGCGCTCTTGCCGGTGCCCGTGTCGCCGATGAGCAGCAGCGGAACCCGAGTGGGGGCAAGCCGCTCCAGCGCGTGCATACTCGCCGCGAAGTCCGGGTGCGCCACCGGATCGAGGGCAACCGTCGGCTCATACAGCGGCGCCTTGGTCTGTCGCAGCGCGAAGAAACACCGGCCGACCTCGAAGATGTCGCCCGAGTGCAGAATCGCCCGTTCGATCATGTCTCCCTCGAGCAAGGTGCCGTTGCGACTGTGCAGGTCGACCAGCTCCGCGCTGCCTTCGAGCTCAAGATCGGCGTGGTGACTGCTCACCCACGGATGGGGCATACCAATCCGCAGAACGTCGTCCTCGATGCTGGAGGTCAGCGGGCCCCGCTGCGCCCGGCGGAATTCAACCCGGCGTAGCCCGGCCAAAGAAAAACACCGCCCGGCGTGCCCAAACCCGTCCTCGGGCGAGCCGACGAAAACCAGGCGCGACTCCTCGGGCGCGGCGGGGAGCCGGCTCGAGTCGCATAGTGTCGATCCCCGGATCGTGTCTGTTCGGGGCATATGTCCACAAGGGTACGCCAGCACCCTTCACCGGTCGACCCCCAGCCGATGCCACGCGGATCTCGCCGGGCTCGTACCTCATGCACAAAGTCCGTGCCGGGTTTCTGCGCGACGCCCTTCGGGGTCTCTCCCGAACCCCGGAACGGACTTCAGATCTGAGGTTCTAGCCGAGCCGAAACCCGAGTCCCAGGCGGAACGTCGAGAACACGAAGCCCGCCTGCTCGACGTCGACCGCGCCCCGACTCCGGGTGCGAAGCCGAGGCCGGATGACGGGTGCGCCCAGGCCAATGCCCGCATGAATGTCGACCACTCGACCCAGGGCGATCGCGTAGCTCCCCCCACCGACGACCGCGAGCCAGGGGAGGTCCCGTCGGCCGGGGTTCGCGAAGCCGCCCCACCGCAGGTGCATCACGCCGGCCTGCAGTCCAGCGCACAACCGCACGCGATGCACGCCATGATGGGACGCGGCGCATCCCTCGATATCGCTCTTCTCGAGGACCGTGGCGACCTTGCCTCGATCCCCAAGGGTGAACGTCGGGGTGGCCATCGCGCCCACCCCGATGCGGGCGTGCAGATTCGGCCGACCGGCCAGAATTGCCACCTCGCCGCCCAGGGACGGATTGGGCCACACGCCGGGGGCTCCAACGCCATCGGCTTCGAGCCGGACGTAGGCGGAGTTGCGGCGGACGCCCCACGGGTCGGAACGGTCCACGCTGGAGGAATCGCGGCTGGAGGCCACCGCCGCCTGCTCCGAGGAGGCGACAGGCTCGGCCGCCAGCGCGGGCCCCGACAACAACGCGACCCCAACTCCTGCCACCCATGCCATCCACCGCGCCATGCATCAAGCCTATCAAGGCCTCCGCCGCGCGGGGAGCGTCTAAACCGCCTCGAACCGGACGTGGCCGCGGCGAGCGTCGGGTCGGCACGCGGACTCCCACGCGGACGCTTCATCTCGCGGCTGAGCGTGACGAGCATCGGTTCGACCATGGGCATCCTCGCCAGGCCGCGGCTTGGCCTCGCATCTTTGGAGAGGTCGAGCGTCGAGGCGACACGTGCAGGACGAATGTCCACATCATCAGCGCTCACCATGAGCTCAAGTCGCGCACCCGAGACATCGATGAGGTTGTCGTCCCCTCGACCATCTCGAGGCTGCGAGGATTCGGGTCAAAGGAGTTGACCCCCGTATCGGTCCCGTCGAGTCGGCGATGGACCGAGCCCGCTCGGACCCAGCCGGGCCCAGCCCGGGGTCGAGATCACCTCCCGACAACGCCGCGAGGTTTCCCTCGAACTCGGGCCGCGCCCACGCATCGAGTTCAGCCGGGGTTCTCGGTGTCTCTTCGGGCGCACCAATCCAGGACCCGCGCGGCGACCGGGTCGGCGGCGGGCGGTACGTCGATGTGCAGTCGTGGGTGCGGCCGCCCCCCACCCCCCCCCGCCAACCCGCGAACGTGCGCCCGGCCGCCGGGGACCCCAATGCCATCCCGCAACCACATCAGGCGC